>JBIIVI010000198.1:0-6673 GCA_044339555.1 Cyclobacteriaceae bacterium
AGTTTTTCAAAAGGATACGATGCGCACCTTACTTAATCTTCCGGAACCATCGATCGAATTTCGAATCAATTCTCCAAACGCCCGACCGATTTATACGATCAAAGAGAACGTTACGTTCGCAACGGATATCAACGAACTCTCTGGTGTGCGGTTTGAAGTCTCCCAAATGGAGATACTGGAGTGCAACGCGATTTTACGAAGGGATACTGTTTTGCTGACGACCATTTGGAGTCGAGACTTTACGTTAGATACTCCCATGAATCGGCTGGTGACAGGTAAAAGCAGTATGGAAAAGTATGTCTCGTACAGCCGGGTAGTCGAGCGTATAAATCATCTCGGTGATTTTGTTTACACCTCCGGCCACGAGTTTCTTCATCCGTTCTCCGATGGCCCGATAACTGGAGAGGGGCGAAAAAGAAATTTCTCGCACACCTGGAGTAAGAAATCAGGAACGTGGAAGTTGGTTAATAAATCTGTGTCTTTGATTGATTGAGGCTACTTCGCGTTAGTGATGTTTTTGTAATGAAAATACCGAACAAAGGCTGAATAAATTGAGCGCACCGCCATTGATGGTGACCTCGACAATAACTGGGCCGTGGTGGCCGAGGCGATTCAAACCGTGCTTCGCAGACACGGCTACCCCAATCCATACGAAGCGTTAAAAACGCCTACGCGGAAGAACGACAAGATGACGCAAGAAACGATCAGTAGTTTTATTGAATCGCTGAGTATTCCGGAGCCACTCAAAAGCCAGTTGAAGCAAATTACCCCATTTAACTATACAGGCAGTTAATCCAAATAATCGCCTCAGTAGATTTCTTGGTTGTTATCCCCGGGGCCGTGATTAAACAAACAGGGAATTGCCATCCCGGACACATACATAAAGTTGGTAGCCCAATCGGCTCTGCTCTTTCTTTCTACAAACGAAGCAAATGATTAACTCTTAAAAATGAATGCCGTTGCTGCCATGATCTAACTTATTCCACCGGCTTCTCGACTAACACGTCAAATGTGAGACTATCTCCTCCCGATTCTTTGAATTTCTTGCGATTGAACACGTGTAGACCATTTTCATCAACAAAACGCATGGCAAAATTATACCGGTTATCTGGAAAGATATGTTCTCCTATTTTCTTGAAATCACGATCCAAGATAACTATCGAATTAAGTTCCCCGGATTTGTACAACTCCCGCTTCGAATCCGGTACTGGTAGCACTACAAATCGATAAAACGTATGGCGAAACGGGTTGTAAACAAGTCCGGCATAACAGCCCGTACGCGCCTCAACCTGCTGGGTCGTCTGGTTGTCAATATGGTCATCCAAATTGCTCGAAATAGGTTTCAAATCTCCGATGTAGTAGCTGCCCGCATATACCTCGCGGATCCGTTCATCTGTCCCGATCACAAGAAGGTTATCCAAATTTCCATGGTTGATCAACGTAAGGTCTGGCACCACGACAACATAATGACTCGCGCGAAAACTTGCAGAACCCCAATTCCCCTGGTTGTAGGAAGCGGGTCGCGGATAGTTGTACCGGATGGCGCCCGTGCGAATATTTAACACTAACTGTGTAAAGATTGTAGTGTGGTCTTTTACTTGGTCAATATTGTAAGTATTCATCTTCAATTCATCCCTGCTCAGGTGCATCGGTCGCGTTGTCGTGCCGATCGGAAATGAATTGTACCCGGGGATATCGGTGCTGGATTTATCAATCAGCGGATATGTGTTTTTCAACTTGCCGCGACCATCTATTAGTGACAATCTTGGCACAAGCGTGCTATGAATAAAGATTGAATCACTGGAGTGAACATACATCCCAATTTGGTTGCCTGGTATGCCGTCAGGCCCTTCTCTTTGCAAAAAAATCTTGGTGTAAAGGCTACGGGTCTCAAGATCATAGACATTAATGCATTTACAGGTTCTATCATTGACATACAAAAGTTTCTGGTTACCATCTGCCAGCAATTGAATACTTGGGGAATAGTCCGAAGAAAGCGAATCTAATGGCAACGAGAGTTCCGTTGACACCACAAGTTCGATGTTCCGATCGTTTTTTAGAAAATCTCTCTGTGACCCACAGGCGGTAAACAAATAAACAATGATTACGAACCAAAAAACACTTGTCGACATGAACGCAAATTTTAAGGGGGAAATCACTCCCCCTTCGTACTAGTAGATTTGCTAGTTTTCATCCATCACTATCACAAGTCTGCATATCCAGGGAGTCAAAACAGGTTTGATGTGAGGTATCCATGGGATCAAGCAAAGTACAAAATCCTGTGTTCGGAACCGCGGGATTGTCGTGGCAGAACGTACCAAATGAGGCCTGAGCAATTCCCAATTGGGGAAAACACAGAATAGCGCAAATAATTACCAAAATTGTTATCCCTTTCATGTCAGATTTTTTTAATTCTGCCATATGGCATTGATACAAACTAAACAATTGCCACTGCCATTTTATGTCAGTGGCAAAAAAAAATGTTTTACTGTTCTGAACGCGGGTACATAAACAAGCTAGGTATTAACAAATAAAAGGCTTGGCACTTGCAATCCTTGTCAAAGAACCATTGTCCCAACGAGGTGGAGTTTGGCTCACAACCCTTTCCGAAAAAATCAATAAACATCCAAAAAAGCCTGTATCTAGCTAAATCGATCAATGACGTGATGAAGTAAAAAACGCAGCAAAATCCATGGGTGGATTGACACTCGCTAAGTCATAAACCAAAAGCGGATACTCTTCCATATCTGGCCCATAGTTCACCGCATAAAGTTTGCGTTCTTTCTCGCTCACTGAGAAAAATCCAATATTGTAACGTTGTAATCGCCAACGCCCGAGGTAGTTTCCACCCCAATCAAAAACATAGAGTTGGTATTCCAAATCCGGCCTGCGTTTAATTTCAACGCGCCTGTCTTCGCACATGGCATAAATGAACCTGCTATCGCTGCTGATTCGCGCGAAATGCATATAGGTACCGTCAGGATATGGAAATCCGTTCTGACGAAGTTCCGGTTGGCTGTTTTCAAAATCATTAAAGGAATAGCTCTTAATTAGGACGCCTGTATAATCAAAAAAATCAACTCGTTTGAAAAGCTGCATGGCCGATACCATTACTTTGGTTTGCCGGTTAAATGCAGCAAAGCTATAATACATGGGGCCTATTAGCTCCCGCGGCACCGGAGATGCGAGCACAGGCACATTTGGCAGAAACGTAACTGTGCGATCTAGTAGATTCCATTTGAAATTCCGCGCCTGAAGCGACCAAGAGTTTCCCATAAAATGCATCGAATCAATCGGAAAAATATTAAACCAGCCGGGAGCGATCTCGTGATGTATATCAGCCACTAGCTGCCACTCGTTTCTCCCGGTGGCCAACAATTGCGTGATGTTGAGACGAAAAAGTATATGAGCATTAAAATCCGATATATAAACATACGAGCTATCGCCCACGGAAAATGGCCTTCCTTCAAACTTAGGCGTGATAAATTCAAAAGGGCCTTTTCCACGTTTTCCGGTAGCGGCCAACTTGCGAAAGTCTTTCAACGAATAAACGGAAAGTGCGGGGTCAGCGCCGCTATCGATCGTTAACAACAACGTGTCAGCAGCAACCTCCACATACTCAAGTGCAACTTGCCCGAGCTCTTTGCCCATTGGAAAGGCGGGAATTTGTCCTTTATATTCGCCAGGCCCAATACGCTGTTCAATCTTTTCCTCTGGCCGGCAGGAAACAAAAAGAAGTGTGATCGACAGGAAAGCAAACGTGTGGATGTTAAGAATGGCAAGGAAAGGGTAAAGGGTCCAGGAACCCTTTACCCAAATCCTACTGTTAAAAGCGGCACTCACCTTGATCGGAGTAAGAATCTGCGTTACTAACAGATTGACAACTGCCGCATCTCCAAATGGTATTATTCCCACCAGTCGAATGGTTAACTCGGGCCGTATTATATGTACCAAGTTACTCAAAAAAGCAAGTAGAGAAAAACAACGGACGGAGATGATCGGTGAAAATACCGGCCAAAGACTGAATGATCGAACTTCGAATAATCGCACGACTCACTTACGCCATAGACCACAACCAGTGAATTCAGTCTTGACTAAACGTGTAATATTCGAGCTGATCGGCACTTGCATTATAAGCCAGCATATTTCGACTGTCGTCTACCGCCAGGGCGCTGTACCACGCCCCATCCAATTTCACCACGGATTTTAAGCTCACGCCCTTTTTATCCAAAGAAAGAATAACCACATCCTGGCAGGCAGGCTTTTCTTTGCCACTAATTGCCAGCAGGTATAGATTTCCCTCTTTAAAGTAAACATCTTCAAACAGATTGTGGAACGAATTTGGCCGCCTTTCCGCGTTCGAACTAAAGTAAAGGCGTTCCTTAACAGGCTCTAGAAAATCAATGTCAGCCTTCCATAGCTGATTTCCAGATGCGTCAAAAAGCCTGATCTCAGGAATATTATCTGAAACCACCACGGTCTCGCCTTCCGCGCCTTCGAAAACAAATGAACTGTTCCGAATCATCGTCTCAAAAGCAGTTTCAAACGGAATCATCTCACCAAATTTAACGGTCACACGCGAATCATGATCGAATGCCGCCACCAGATTTCCAGATGCAGGTGCCGCGAGAAAGAACAACCCCTCCCGTTCATAAAACCGACTATTCAGGGTGGTTCCCAGAATTTCTGTTGGCAGCCTTACGGATTGTTGATGAACACCCGAATGACGGTCGAAAACTTCAATCGACTGGCCTGCTTGGTTCACGCAGTATATTCTTTCCGCGTTCAAATAAACGCCCAGCGCCCCTTTTATCTCGCCCGGCCCTGTTCCTGAGCTTCCATAGGTTTGTTTCACGGTGAAGTCACGATCCAGACCAATAACTTGTCCTCGATTGTAATCAGATAAAAAAAATAGCCCCTCAAAATACCGTATGCATCTCACGTCTGACACAAAGGAAGAATCCGATAAAGTGCCTGCCTGAAAGCTTTTTTGATAAACAATTTTTTCACCGGCCGGCCTGCGTTGACATTGACAAAACAACAGCATCAAAACTCCCAAAACAAGAGTGAGACCTCGGTAACCGAGGCCTCTTTGTCTACTCACACGATGAATAGTCCGCATAAGACAAAAACTCCTGTAGAATTCTAGCTGCAATACGTTGTAACGCCATCGCACCTCACCGATTTAAACGTAACGTCCGAGGAGCAGGACTGATTTCCTGAACAAGTAAGCGTAGCGTTTGAACTACACTTCACACTTGCTGAACAACCCGACCCATCTTCAATTGAGGCGGGCGGCTGGGCTGAACTGTTTAGAGCAAACATGCCAGCAGCCAAAAGAATCGCTGCCAATAAAAAAGACTTTTTCATAATTTTTTGTTTTTGATGAATAAATAGAATAACCGACTAAAACATTGGTTTGGCCAAAACCTGTACGAATGAAAAAAAAAAATTACCCCGTTGCAAGTTTGTTGAAACTTGCCATCTCGCTCTTGATGTTATTCTCGCAACCGTGAATAAAAAATTCAACAAAATGCACTACGTTCGTTACCCTAGTCAACGTATTAATACAAGATAAACTCGCCACGTGAGCCCCTTTCGCACGGTACTTGTCTTTGTCTTTGTTGCAGTAGTGGGCCTATTCCTGCTTCCGCGCCTCCCGGTTGACCTGCATCCCACCAAAGTGGAACCGGTGCTCACAGTATCTTTCGATCTGCCGGAGGCGAGCCCGCAGCGCGTGGAGCAGGAAGCAACCGCACCGCTCGAAAACATTCTTTCCCAAATCAGCCAAATCAAGGAAATCTATTCCATTTCCAACTACCACAAAGGCACCATCGAAATCACGTTCGACCCATCGGTGGATTTTGAATTCAAAAAATTTGAAGTAGCCTCGGCCATCCGCCAGCTCTATCCAAAACTGCCTCCGGAAACCAGTTATCCGCAACTCGCGCAACAAAGGCGCCAGGACGAAGGCGAACGTGTGCTGTTACTGTATCGCGTGTATGCGCCACTTCAAACTTACCAGATCAAAGAAACCGTTGAAAACATTTTCCTCAGCGCTGTGGCGCGAACTCCGCACGTGGGGCGGGTGGGGGTAACTGGTGCCACCGGCCTGCAAGTGGTTATGGAGTTTGATCCGCAACGCCTTCGCGATTTCCGCCTTGATAGCGATGCGCTGGCTGCGTTTCTACAACGGCAATTTGGCGAACAGATGGTGGGTATCACCGATTCGCAGGCCGGCAAAGGCACGTTAATGAAATTGGCAGTGCCATCCACTTCAATTGCCGAACTGAATGCGCTGCCTGTTTTTGTCGGTGTTGCCCCGATTCCCCTGGGATCGCTGGCCAACATCTACCTGGAAGAGCGGCCTCCCACGCAACTGTTGCGGATCAATGGAAAAAATGCCGTAGCCCTTGCTGTATATGCCGATCAAAACGTAAACCGCCTGGCGCTGGCTTCGGCCGTACAGACCCAGGTAGAAAACCTGCGCGCCTCGCTCCCGACGGGCTATCAACTGATTTTGGAACACGATGACACCGATTTTTTGCGTGCAGAACTTCAGAAAACCTACGGCCGTTCGGCACTCGCCATTGGCATTCTGATTGCGTTCGTACTGCTCGCCTACCGGCAGGCCGCCCAGGTTTTCCTGCTACTGGCCGGTGTTGGCATCACG
>JBIIVI010000199.1:0-6649 GCA_044339555.1 Cyclobacteriaceae bacterium
TGCGGCCGGCATGCCAGGCGATGGTATGGAACGGAACCAACTGGGTAATGTCGCCAGTGCGGGCCACGACCAAGTGCGCGGACGCCTTGGTGTTGCTATCCGTCAGCGATCGAATGGATGATTCTGTAGAACTACCCGCGGTATAGTGAATGATGATGGTATCAAGCTGGTTTGCCTGAAACAGCTCTTTGTTTTTTTCAGCACTGCGGATTGCAGCTCCTGCAATGTAGTGGTCTTTGATTTCGATGGCCATCTGCGATCAGGATTTTGCGTTTTCATCATCCGCTATTTCCGGCTTACGTTTCGATAACCCGCCGGTTCGCTCATCTTTCGGTTGAAAGAGCGTTTCAAAGATCTCTTTCAGCTTCAGCGTGGCGCGATCAGAAAACAGTCCCGCCAGGGCGGCCAGCGTCATGATGCCATACACATTGAGTTGTTCCAGGCTCGTATTCGTAAGCAGTCCGGCCCGGAAGACGAGATAGAATACGAGCGCTACGCTCATGCCAATCAGGGGTCGCAGCGCGTACCACCACAGCCAGTGTTTCTCAAGTTTTTGTTCCCCTACGTAGTTGGAAAAGGATGTTGCTGCATGAATGAGACTTCCGCACATGCCGGCCAGTAGCACCAATACGATCATTCGTTGTTCGGCTTTGATGGAGCCGCTTCCCCAGCCCACCGTTTCAGACCAAATCAAATCGCCAGCTTCATTCTTGGTTTGAGTTGGCCAAAGGAAGTAGAGCCCTAAGCCAGCTAATAGAAATAAGCCCATGAGCACAATCCCGAGCAGATTGGTGGCAAGTCGACTAACTTTGGCTTTTCCCTCAATGTCATCCGGGCCATTGGCGCCTGGGGGCGGCACACCTTCGATACTGCTCTGGTCATCCGAATTTTCAATGCTTGTTTCCATTTAGCGAAGTTTTTAGTTAGGTATCTTTCAAAGGTTTCTTTCCAAAAATCCAATCACGTTCTCCTGGCAAATCTTATCGGCCAATTGTTCGGGCGTTTGCCCCGCATAAAATGGAACAAACCGAGGTTCGCCTAACTGTCGGATGAGTTCTGTTTTCATTTGGGGGAAGTCGGTGGCTTCGGTGATATAGTCCACCGGGTTGATTTGGCCGTCAAAATCACTGCCGATGCAGAGAACGTCCCACACTTGTGCGGGCGCTACGGTGGTGGCACTCCTAAACACGGTATCCACGACATGAAAAATCTGGTCGGTGAGCAACTTGGTGCACATGCCGGTTTTTGTATAACCACGGAATGGGTTCTTGAGCCCGGCCCGGCCTTCTAATGCAGCTTTTAGCTTTTTGATTTTCTTCTTGCCGCCCAGAATGCGCTCTTCCATGATCAAGCCAATAAGGCCGCGGGTTTCGTGGATGCGTACCAGCTCTTCGTTATACAGGTTAATGCTCCAGGGATTGAATCCCTCGGCATTTTTGTAAGCGTCATCCACATCCGTGCCGTGCAGGTATTGCTCCAGCGTGCGGCCGTTCAAATCCGCCGGTGTCGGGAATGCCGTGCCGGTTACACCCGCATGGCTCATCACTACCGGAATGCGTTTGTCTACGGGCCTGCCGGCATTCGCCTGATCCAGGATTTCATAGTAGCGCTGCCGGGCGGGCAGACTCATGTGTTTGATGTCGGGGATGATGCTGCGGCCCGGATTTGGGCGTGCAGCTGATTCTGCATCCAAATTGAGCATGCGGAGAATAACACGTTCGCCCAAAGGTGTGATTCCTTTGTGAAGGCCAACCGAAAAATTCGGCCCTTGATCGTGGGGTTCATAGGGCTCATCGTACTCAAAGATGTCGCGCATCATGCCCGACAGCGCCTGTGCCTGCCCGCAAAGGCCGTTATCAAAGGCATGGGTGAGGTTCATTAAGAGCGGGGGGTGTTGCCATACTTTGCCGGAATCGGAATCGGCACCCAAGCCTTTCAACTTATCCAATCGCTCCATGAAGAGCGCGTCCGGAGCATCGGGGTTCATGGCGCCATATAAGTGGAGATGGCCGCGGCCCAGCGCGTGTGCGCCTTCTACAGCGGGAATCACCGCGATCGTCCATTGATTGGTATTGGTGCGATTACGTTGGATCACCTGCTGCACTTCGGCAAACGTGTTGCAGATCGTGTATTGTGCGTTAATTGTTCTTCCGCCATCGCGAATTTGTACTGGATTGTTTGCATTCGCGAACAGGCGGTTGCGCTCTTCGATTAGCAGTTGATAGTGGTCGTATTGAGGGGACTGATAGCCTTGGATCTTAGCATAAGGGATGGAAAGCAGGCCAGACACCATTTTCTCCACCTTTGGGCCCACAGGTGGCGCCCACTTCGAGAACATGAATTTCTGCTCGGGTGGGATGAGGGCACAAAAAATAATTTGCACCCGCGCTTTAGCGAGCTTCGTGAAATCAGCTTGTGAGTATTCGGGAATTCCCACGAAGTCATCTTTGATGCGCAGGCGAAACCAATTACCCCGAAAGGATTCCCACACGTTTCCACGATCGTTGTGAAGGAATTTCATGAGCGGATGGACGTGGCTGTCAGCAAACATAGATTTGGTGTTACTTGAAAAAACCCCCTCAGAACGGTGTTGTCAAACACCGCGAAAGTCTAGCCCGAGCCGCTCCGATTGGTAAGGTGAAGCTACGACTACATGCGCGCGTTTCGCAATACCCCTTTTGAGGTATTTTTTAACACCGTTGGTTGTTGGATGGCTCATTTGTCGTACACGATGTTTTGTTTGTGTTACGTTTTGCGAATTGCGTCAATTTTTATATATCTTTCATCAAGTAAACCAAAAGGCACCTATGAAAAACAGATTATTGCTATTTCTGGCGGTTCTCGCGCTGGCGTGCGATCCCAAGAAACAGGACACTACCACCGCGGTGATCGAAAAGACTCCTGAGGTCTCAACACCGGCCGACTTGACAACCTCTTATCCAACTTGGGATAATGTCGATTGGAAAGTCATTGACAAAATTCCACCAACAGAAAAAGTGGTTTACGAAGTTGATTCGCTAAAAACAGTGAAGATGTGTGCCCAACGCCAACCCCGCGGCAAAAAGCGCATGCGAATCACCGTGGAGTTTCGGCCTCTTACCGGTGACGCTTTTAACATTTACTCCGGAGAAATCAGTCCCGGGAGTCAATTCTATTTCGAATATCTGCCGATGGTGAATGGCGAGGTGATTATCCGAGTCCAGGAAAGGAAACTGTTTTGGGATCGACTGCGCCTCGTGTCCACCGATCAACCAGTTACCTGTTGGCCGCCTAAGTTTGAGTTCAAGAAAATGCGGGCGCCGATCACAGTGAAAACCACCGATAGCTCCAACACCACCACCACGGTGTCGATTGAGCAGTAACCACGCATGCGATTTTGGCTTCCGGCGGTTGGTAGTTTCTTTCTGACGATTGCCGCCTGGAGCCAGTCGCCCCTGCAAAAAGTCGATCGCGCACTTAGTCTGGAAGACGGCTACTCGGCGCAACGTGCGCTGTGGGAGGTGCCTGCAAGCCAGTCGCTGCGCAACGCATACCAACTGGATGTGGCATTTAGTGCAGGGCTCGCAATCGACTCGCTGCGGGCTGCACTAATCGCGTTAAAAGGAAAGTCGACCTACCACCAGTTTCTGGCATTGTGGCTAAATCAAACAGATGTATTTGCAGCAGATCAATTGAATTCATTGGAACAACTTACCCGGCGCGCGGAACCTTGGCGGGGCCGGGCGTTGAATTTACTCGGCCGGAAGTTGCTGGAACAAAACCAGGTGCCGCGAGCGGGTGAGGTGCTGTCGGCCACACTTCGTGAACTCCGGAAGGATTCGACTGCCAACTATTTTCAGATCGGCCGCACCCACAACTTGTTGGGGCGGTGGGCGCGGCGCACGGGCAATCTGGCCGCCGCCATCGGGCACTATCAAACGGCCATCCGCATTTTTGAGCTGGCCGAGGTTCCGAAGGGGCTGGACGTGTCGCGCGTGCTCAACAACCTGGCCATCGTTTATCAGGACCTGAATCAATTTACCCAAGCGAAGCGCACGTTCGAACGGTCGCTGGCGCTGAAGCAAAAATTTGATCGCGACAGCATCAGCATGGCCATCTCCGATAATAATGTCGGGAACTTTCATTTGAAGTACTCCTCGTTTCTGGAGGCCGAAGCTGCCTACCAAAAGGGTTTCGAGTGGGCTGTGGGCGCTACGCGAGCCGACCAGGTGCTACCGGAGCTATGCAACAACTACGCGAGTTTGCTGCACGAGCAAATGGGCGAGTACAATCGGGCCAACGAATTTGCAGATCGTGCCATTCGTGGTGTAGTGCAGCGAAATGGCCGCTACAGCAATCAACTGATCTCGCCGCTTGGCAACAAGGTGGCGATTCTGCATGTGCTGCAATTGTTTCGGGAGGAGAAAAAATACCTGGATTGGCTGGACTCCATTTTTGTGCAGCGTGGGACCACACCGGTTCAATATGCAAATCACTATATCGCGGCCCTGCGTTGCTACTCCATCAGCCGGGATTTTCTGCGCGCTTCCACCGCGCAGCGAAAGGCCGACTCGGTGATGGCGCACGTGAGCGCACCGGAGGTCGTGCGGGAGTATTGGAACGCCAAGGCGGAACATGCTTCGCGCGTGGGACAACCCGACAGCGCCATCGCCTACACCCGGAAATTGTTGTCGTTGCCGGATTTGCCGCCCCAAGAAAAAATTACCTCCTACGCCAACCTGGGCTATTATCAATTGTTGTACGGGGCGCCTGACTCCGCGCGAGTAAGTTTCAGTCGGTCGCTCCAACTCAATCAACGGAAAGAAGCTTATGGTGGCACAGGCTATTTGTTTCCGTTTTATGCGATCAGGTGTTTTTATGGTCAACTACAAGCCCTGTTACAACAACCCCACCCATCCGAAACCGAGGTGCTCTTTGTGATTCGAGCGGGGATGGCCATTATCCGGTTGGATCGTCATCACCTCTTGCTGGACCGCGATAAGATGAATTACCTCTACCGGGTGTCAGGATTTGTGGATCTCGCCATCGAGGCTTGTGTTCGGTTGCATCGCCAACGTGGAGACGAGCGATTCTTTCAGGAAGCATTCGAGCTGATGCAATTCGCGAAGTACCAGATATTGTATAAGTCCATCGAAACGTCACGGCTGCAGACGTTCGCGAACGTTCCGAAACAAATCAACGACCGGGAGCAACGGCTGCTGCGCGAAAAAAACCAGCTGGCCCAACAAGCCACTGCGCGCTGGCTGCTGAACGATTCCTCAGGAGCGTTGCGCGATTTCGAAGGGTCGCTACAAAAAGCGGAAACATCGTATGCGCGGCTACTCGATTCCCTTCGCACGCATCTTCCCAATTACTACCATCTGAAATACAGTGTGCAGCGAATCTCGTTGGACTCTGTGAGACAAGTGGCGCTGCCCGCTGCGGAGGATGTGCTGATCGAATATCACGTGATGGATTCAACCACCGCCATTCTGGTGGCTGCGGCGGGAGGTCAATACCTGTGGGTGGAAAAAACACCGCGGCTATCGCTTCAGATCCAGGCTTTTCGAACCACACTGGCGCGGCCCACGAGTGATAGCTATGAATCGGCTCACGCACTGTACCGCCTCGTGTTTGCACGACTAGACAGCGTACTGGCGGCCACCGGAAAAACAATGAAGCGGTTGATGATCATCCCCGACAAGGATCTGGTGTATGTGCCGTTTGAAGCGCTGGCGCGAACTCCCGGATCGGCTGGATTTCTGATCAACACCTACACGATCAGCTACGCGCTTTCCAGTGCACTGTTGTGGCAAACCACCACGGATGCGCCAGACCCCCGCGGCCCAGCTTCGTTCCTGGGTGTGGCGCCCACCTTTGCTGCGCTTGACGCGGATCCGGACATGGAGGCGGAACGCAAGCGTTTCCGCTTTGCGCCGCTGGCAAACACACAACGCGAGCTCACCGAGATCAGCGACTTGTTGCAAAAACGAAAAGTAACTGTGGACGTACTGACGGGCGAGCGTGCAACGAAGCAGGCTTTTGTGGCGCGCCTGCCCGGCCGTTCCATTATCCATATCGCCTCGCACGGGTTTGTGAACATGACGGAGCCGTTGCAGTCGGGCATTGCTTTTTCGGATGATCCCGGCCGACCCGGTAATGAAGTGCTTTTTGGTTTTGAAGTCTTCAACCTCAACATGCGGGCCCGGCTGGTTACGCTGTCGGCCTGTGAGACCGGGCTTGGACGTGTGTATCGGGGCGAGGGCTTGATGGGATTATCGCGCAGTTTCATTTACGCCGGCGCCAGCAACCTGGTGCTCTCACTTTGGAAAGTTGCCGATCAAAGCACCGCCATGTTAATGGTCGACTTCTACCGGGATATCCGGAACCAGCCCGAATTCAGCACAGCACTCCGCAAAGCAAAACTGAAAATGCTGAAAGACGAGCGTCACCAGCATCCCTATTACTGGGCCCCCTTTATTTTGGTGGGGTCGTGACGGAGCGTGCAGCCTGCAGCGTGCAGCGGAATTTATGATTGACGATTTCCTATTAGGGATTGTTGATTTCAACGCGGTTCTCGGCGGTTTCTGGTTTCTGGGTACTAGTCGGCCCGAAGCTCGCAGCCAGCCGCTGGCACGCAGCCTGCAGCGAACAGCGGCGGATTCTGGGT
>JBIIVI010000200.1:0-6624 GCA_044339555.1 Cyclobacteriaceae bacterium
AACCCGGCTCGGTGAGGTGTAAGGTTTTTGAATACGTGTAGTTGCTTTTCAGCTTGATTGTATCGCGGGCACCACCACCGCTCTGGCTGATTTGCTGGATGGAGATTTCGCCCGCCTGCGGGTAGCCTACCGTACCGCGCACGGTTACATCCCATCCCGGCTTTTGCGCTTCCGTCTTTTTTTCCGCACAGTTGGTAAAGATTATGAGCGCTACGCCCAACAGAATCAATCGAACTTTATTTTCCATCATCATTTGTTTAATGCTTCCGTAATTAATGCACTGCTTTTCTGGGGATCGGCCTTGCCCTTGGTTCGTTTCATCACTTCGCCCATGAACATTTTCACAATGGCCTTCTTGCCGTTTTTGTATTCTTCTACTTTCAGCGGAAACTCGCGAATCACCTCCTGAATAACAAGTAACAACTCTTCGGTATTGTTGTTCTGCACGACGTCCAGCTGCTGCGCCAATACCCACACGTCCTCGCTCGGCTGTGCGATCATTTCCGGAAACACACGCTGGGCTGCGCCGGTAAAACTAATCTGTCCCTGGTCAATCAGGTCGATCAGGCGAGCTAACGAAGCGGCCGGAACCGGAATCGAAGCTGCGGGGTTGGCATTTATGAACTCCTTGACCGGCCCCAATAGCCAATTAGAAATTGCTTTGTAGTTCGGTGTGTGGGTGGCCGCGGCTTCGAAGTAATCGGCCAACCACTTTTCTTCTGTGAGAATCCGGGCATCGTACTCCGGAAGTTGGAACGTGGTGACAAATTTTTCAAACCGTTGCTGGGGCAATTCCGGCATGCTGTGGCGGATCGCTTCGAGCCAGGCGTCCGACACCGTTACCGGGCTAAGATCGGGATCCGGGAAATAGCGATAATCATTCAGCGTTTCCTTCGTGCGCATGCTAAAGGTTTTGCCGGAAGTGGCATCAAACGTGCGCGTTTCAGAGATCACCTCAACACCTTGCTCCAAAAGTTGAATCTGCCGGTCGGTTTCAAACTGGATGGCGCACATCAGATTTTTGATGGAGTTCATGTTCTTGACCTCCACTTTCTTACCGAGCTCGGTTTGTGAATACAGGCGCACGGACACGTTGGCATCGCACCGTAACGAGCCTTCTTCCATGTTGCCATCGCACACATCCAGATACCGTACTAGTTTACGGACTTCAGCCAGAAAAGCACCCGCTTCTTCGGCACTGAACATGTCCGGCTGCGAGACGATTTCGATCAATGGCACGCCCGCCCGGTTTAAGTCAATAACTGTGTCATCTTCACCGGCCAGGTGCATCGACTTGCCAGCGTCTTCCTCTAAATGAATGTGGTGTAGTTGGATGCTACGCTCGCCCGCAGCCGTTTTGATCGGCACACTGCCGCCAACGCACGCGGGCGTACGATGCTGCGTGATTTGGTAGCCCTTGGGCAGATCGGGGTAGAAATAATTTTTGCGATCAAAAATTTGATAGCGACTAATCTGGCAGCCACAAGCCAACCCCATGCGGATCGCCAGCTCAATCGCTTTCTTGTTTACCTTCGGAAGCGTACCGGGCAGGGCCAGCGTAATTTCGCCCACCTGACTGTTCGGATTATTTCCAAAATGAGTAGCCTCGTTGCTAAACAGTTTGCTTTCGGTTTGCAACTGCGCATGCACCTCCAGCCCAATCACTACCTGATAATTGGCTGCACTCAAGGCTTATGCTTTTACAGCTATTAACTCGTGTGCCTTCGTCAACACGGCAGCTAACCCTTCGGATTTTTTTCCACCTGCCGTAGCAAAAAAATCCTGACCACCGCCCCCGCCATCAATCTCGCGCGCGAGTTCTTTTACCAGTTGCCCGGCATGGTACACTTTCTTCTTAGCCAACTCCTCGCCTAACATCACTGCCACCTGCGGCTTACCGTCTACCGCAGCCGCCAATATCAAGAGTAAATCCGCAAACTGGTTGCGCAAGGCATATGCGATGTTTTTGAGCACATCTGCCGAGGGTACGTCCACACGTTCGATGATGACGGTGAGTCCTTCTTTTTTTACCGCTTTCAGCGCCAGTTGATCTTTGAGTTGCGCGGCTTGTTGTAGATAAATCTGCTCCAGCTTCTTTTCGAGGGTGTGTTTTTCTTCCAACAGCGAACGTGATGCTGCGAGAATGTCCTTCGGGTTCTTGAAGATTTGCTTCACCTCCGCCAGTTGATCGAGTTGCTCGCGCACCCAAGTTTCCGCACCTGCGGCCGTTACGGCCTCAATTCTTCGCACTCCCGCTGCCACGGAGCTTTCGCTCACAATCTTAAAGAAGCCGATGTGCCCGGTTGACGGCACGTGGGTGCCACCGCAAAGTTCAACTGAATAGCGCGGGTCGAACGTAATCACACGCACAAACTCGCCATACTTTTCACCAAACAAAGCCATGGCGCCCAGCTGTTTGGCTTTCTCCAGCGGCACATTGCGTTCCTCATGGAGGAAAATGTCTTCCCGAATTTTCTGGTTTACCCGATCTTCCACGCGCACCAGCTCTTCGTCCGTCATGGCGGCAAAATGGGAGAAGTCAAACCGCAGAATCTTTTCGTTAACGAGCGAGCCTTTCTGCTCTACGTGCTTACCCAACACTTCGCGCAAAGCAGCATGCAACAGGTGAGTAGCCGAGTGGTTGTTCATCGTAGCCATTCGTCTGCTCCGATCCACATGCAAATGCCACACTCCTTCTGCTTGTCGGGGAAGTGTTTCAGCATAGTGCACAATCAGTTCGTTTTCCTTTTTCGTGTCGAGAATAGCGACTTTCTCTTCGCCACACGCAATCCAACCCGTGTCACCCACCTGGCCACCGCTTTCGGCATAGAAGGGCGTATGATCAAACACGAGTTGCACCAGCTCTTTGTTTTTCTGCTTTACCTGGCGGTACTTCACCAGATGTGCAGCCGCTTCTACATGCTCGTAGCCGATAAATGCAATTTTATCGCTTTCGCGGATGGAGATCCAATCGCCTGTTTCCTTCGCGGCATCAGCTTTTGAACGTTCCTTCTGCTTGGCCATCTCGCGTTTGAAACCTTCTTCATCCACGGAGAAGCCGCGCTCGCGGGCGATGAGTGAGGTGAGATCAAAAGGAAACCCGTAGGTGTCGTACAACTCGAACGCCACAGCCCCCGATAAAATTTTTCCTTCTCTTGTCGCATTTATTTCACCAAACTCGCTCGATTTTGCGATCATTAAGTCACTTGGAGCACCTAAGAACTGACCTATTCTTGCTAAGCCTTTTTCCAAAGTTATCAGAAACGACTTTTCCTCTTCAAGGATTACGTTCTTAATAAAATCTCGCTGTGAAACAATTCCAGGAAATGCTTGCCCCATTTGTTCGGCAAGCCGATCAACCAACTCGCCATGATGTGGGCTTTTCAGATTTAGATAAGAATAACCATATCTAATTGATCTTCGAAGAATCCGCCTAATGACGTACCCAGCGCCAGTATTAGATGGTAACTGCCCATCTGCTATAGCAAAGGCAACTGCCCTTATGTGATCCGCAATTACCCTGATGGCAACATCTTTTTTAGGATCCTGCCCATACCGTACTCGGCAAGAAAAGCAAATGTCCTCAATTAATGGCGCGAACACATCTGTATCGTAATTGGATGTTTTACCTTGAATGGCCATGCACAGGCGTTCAAAGCCCATGCCGGTATCTACATGCTTATCGGGCAGCGGTTCCAAAGCCCCGGAGGCAAGGCGGTTAAATTGAATAAAAACCAAATTCCAGATTTCCACCACTTGCGGGTGATCGTTGTTCACCAACTCCTTCCCAGGCTTACGCGCAATTTCTGCTTCGCTGCGTAAATCAATGTGCACTTCCGAGCATGGTCCGCACGGCCCCTGCTCGCCCATCTCCCAAAAGTTATCTTTCTTTTTGCCGAGTAAAATTCGCTCTTCGCTTACATATTTTTTCCAAATGCCCTTGGCCTCTTCGTCCATCGGCAAGCGGTCGCCTGCATCGCCACCAAACACCGTTACGTACAATCGTTCTTTCGGTAATTGATAAACACCCGTAAGTAACTCCCACGCCCAGCCAATCGCTTCTTCTTTGAAGTAATCGCCAAAGCTCCAGTTGCCCAGCATTTCGAACATGGTGTGGTGATAGGTATCCAATCCCACATCCTCCAGGTCGTTGTGTTTGCCGCTTACGCGAAGGCATTTTTGGGTATCGGCAATACGCTTGTAGGGCGAAGAGCCATTGCCCAGAAAGTAGTCCTTGAATTGCACCATGCCCGAGTTGGTAAACAAGAGCGTGGGATCATTTTTCAACACCAACGGAGCGGATGGTACGATTTGGTGGCCCTTTCCTTTAAAAAAATCCAAAAACTTCTGCCGAATCGTAGCCGAATCCATCATTGCCTTCATATTCACTTCCAGAAAATTAGAATTTACTTATCTTTAGCGGTTGCAAACCGCAAATTTAGCATGAATGAGAGCATTTTTGCAGGTTTGCTTCATATTATAAATGACAAACTATCGGTTTCGATATAACCCGGAAACCTTGCGTTACGAGCGTCTGCGCATTTCAATTTGGAATGTGTTGATGGCCGTTTTAGGTGTGTTTTCCGTTAGCTTCCTTTTGTTTGTTGGCCTGTTGTTTCTTCAAAATCGGTTTTTGCTTACCCCTAACAAACTCCGGTTACAACGCGAAAACAACGAGCTTCTGGTGCAGCAACAACCGGTGCGCAAGCAACTCGACACCATTCGGCAACGGGTAGACGTACTATCAGAAATAGAAAACTCGTTGTTTGTTCGATTGTTCTCCACCGAACGCGAAAAAATTTCGGCTCCAAATTATGCGCACCTGCTCGCGCTCGATGCTCCTGCTTTCCGGCAGGAGGTTCAAACACTTTCCGAGTCGGCCTCGGCCCTTCGTGCCAAAGCCCAATATGGCAATCACCATTTTGGTGAAACCACTCACCTGCTAAAAAAAGACGTTGCACGGCTCCCCTACTTCCCTACGATCTTTCCGGTAACCGAGCTACAGCCACACCAGCTCGTTTCAGGTTTTGGTAGCCGAATCAATCCGTGGCACAAAGGACACTACCAACATGATGGCGTTGACCTTGCTCAACCGCGCGAGTCTGCGGTGGTTGCCACTGCCAGCGGCACGGTTTCATTGGTCAAGCGCAGCGACCTGCTCGCCGGCTATGGAAATCACGTGGAGGTGGATCATGGAAATGGATTTGTGACGCGTTACGCACACTTGGGTGAGATTGTGGTACGTCAAGGTCAGCGCCTCGTACAAGGTGCTACGCTGGGGCGTGTGGGCCTGAGTGGAAGTTCGGTGGCACCTCATGTGCATTACGAAGTAATCTGGCGTGGTCAACCAATTGATCCGCTGTTGCTCATCTCCGAAAAAATTGATGCCTCCTTGTTGGCCACATTGCGCCAGCAGAGCCGGCAATACAACCAGGCGCTCGACTGATGGCACAAAGGGTTTTTCGATACGATCCCATCAGTTGCCGCTACGAGCCGGTATTAGTTACCCCCTCGCGATTTGCAGGCCAGTCATTTCGGTTCCTATTAGCCTGTCTGGGTATTGCACTCGCAGGCGTATTTTATGTGAACTACCGGTTTCCTGCGTGGGACGAACAGTTGCTCGAAAACGACAACCGCGAACTGAAAACACAATGGGCCATTCTCAATTCCGAAATTGAAGATGCTTCGCGCGCGTTAACGCAAATGGAAGAAGTGGATGACAAAAACTACCGCACCATTCTGGATTTAGAACCGCTGGCATCTTCTGTTCGTCAGGCCGGTACCGGTGGCCGCGCTGCGATACCAGCCGCGCTTCCGCCCGTTGTACAACGAGCCTATTCAAGCATCGATGAGTTGATGCACCGGGCCGACATCCAGGCGCAATCCATTCGGCAACTGATGGTCGCCCTGAGCGAAAAGGAAAAAGCGAGGGCAAGCCGACCGGCCATCCAACCGATCAGCAACAAAGAACTCACTAAGCTACATACCACGTATGGCATGCGGTGGAACCCCGGGGGCTTTTGGCGGCCGCACAAAGGACTTGATTTCAGCGCGCCGGCCGGCACGCCCGTGTATGCCACAGGTGATGGCAAGATTACTGATGCGCATTTCTCTGATTCGTTCGGCTTAGTGGTGTATGTCGATCACCAATTTGGCTTCTCCACACGGTACGCGCACCTGGCTAAGTTCGCGGTAGCGGTAGGCGATGTAGTCAAACGGGGCCAGATCATTGGCTACGTAGGCAACACGGGGCACTCGTTCGGCAACCACTTGCACTATGAAGTGCTCTTTCGGGGTGATCAGGTAAATCCGATTAACTTTTTCCAGCGCGACCTCAGTCAGCGGGAGTTTGAAAAAATGATTGAATTGGCTGGCAAGTCGATGACTTCGCTCGACTAACTCACTTGCGTCAAGCAAAAAATCCTATACTTGTGTATTGATTCAAGAGCCAATGCGGTTGGGGATTTTATTTGCGATGCTTTCGTTGGCCGCGATGGCGCAAACCAAAAAAGATACACTTACCATTATTGGTGTGGGCGACATCATGATGGGGAGCAACTATCCTACTCCAGCCGGCTTACCACCGCGCGAGGGTAGCGACCTCATGCAGGTGGTAAACGGAAT
>JBIIVI010000201.1:0-6605 GCA_044339555.1 Cyclobacteriaceae bacterium
AAATCGCATCCAAGGCATGCCCTAAAGTAGCAAAAACTGTGCGTTCTTATTTTCTGGTATTGAGTCCTCCAAACCAATACAAAAAGATCACCCGCGAGTAGCGAAAGTTTAACGGAACAAGCAACACGGTAGTCACAATGATCGACCCAATATAAACCCAATCAGAGGCAGGTCGAAAAAACAGATAGACCACGGTAGTAACAGCTACGAGAATGGCCACAGTAAAAGCATAACTCACGTACATCGCTCCAATGTAAAACCCGGGTTCCGGCTCGAGTTGTACTCCACAATGCGGGCATTGCTTATTCATGACGCTGAATTGAGCGAGGTTATACCAGCTCGATTGAAACAGATCGCCCTCCCGACAGAGCGGGCAGCGGCACTCCAATGCAGCTTTAAGCAAGCCGGGCATTGCGTCTACTGGTACGGAACCAAAAGTAGGCAATCGCAGCCACGGCCAGGTAAGGCGCGAAAAACAAATAGAGGATACCAAAATTAATGCCGGCAGCAATTCCCGGATTGCCGTTGCTTACGTTGTTTTCCAGGGTGGTGCGGCACATCGCGCACTGAGCAAGCGCCACACCCTGTATGCTGAGTAAACAAGTAAGAAGAAATAGCTTACGCATAATAAGGGCTTATCATTAAGTAGACGATCACACCTGTAACAGCAACATATAGCCAAATCGGGAAAGTAAATTTAGCCAATGCTTTGTGGCGTTCAAAATTTCCCGCCAACGCTCTCGAAAAGGTAAACAACACCAGCGGTACCACACCAATTGACAAAACGATGTGCGAGATGAGAATCGTATAATAAACGTATTTCAGAAATCCTTCACCCCCGTACAACGTGGGCTTGCTCGTCATGTGGTAGATCACGTACATCACTAAAAAGGCGGTTGATAATCCAATCGCCACTTTCATCAACCTTTCGTGCTGCTGGCGTTTGCCTTGCTTAATTAGTACAACCGCGGCCACCAACAACACGGCCGTTATACCGTTGATAGTGGCATAGATGGGTGGCAGAAAACTAAAATCATACCCTTCGATTTGGACGCGAAACAAAACAGCCACCACTACCGGAATGGCGACAGAGAGGGTAATAATCAATTTTTTGTGGGGCTCTTGCGCTTGCATGTCAATACTGTTTCAATAAAATTTTCATTTCCAAAACCAGCCGATCGGTTTCCTCCAGCGAGGTAAGTGAATAATACCCGCGAATCTGCCCGATGGAATCCAGCAACACGGTGGTGTCATTATCCCGCATCAAAAGTTTACAACGTATAGAATCCTTGGTGGTGTTGACAACCACATACAACTCTGGATTAATGTTCTCCGCCACCCTGCTAAAACTCGATACACTTACGTCTTCGGTTTGGGTGGTGATGATTCGAATTTTTGGTTCGCCAAAACCGGCGGTAACGCGAAGGGGTATTTCGACCGACGGGCACCCGGCAAGTGTCCATTCGGCCGCCTGGACATGAAATACGGGCACCACAAATTCGTTCTTTCCAAACCGCTTCAAAAAAACGAAAACCAGGGCCGGTAGAATGAGTGCCAGAGATAGGAAAATAAACTTCTTCATACCATTCTTCAAACACACAAAAAAGGGCTAAGGTTTTGCCTCAGCCCTTTTCTTTGGGATGAAAGTTCTATTTCACCACCGAATGAAATTGATATCGCTCATCTTGATGCCTTCGTAGACAAATGCTACCAGCATCCATACCACAAATACCAACGGAATCATGATCGACCAGAACAACACCTTTACTTCGTGTTTCAGGTGCATGAACTCCATCACGATATAACCCGCCTTTACGATGGTTAATGCAACGAAGATCGCCACCTTCAGTGTGTGATATTGGTGCGGGATAGCGAACGCAATAACAAACTCAATAACGGTTACCACCAACAGAATCAGCGCCACTTTCCAGAGGTGACGAATCTTTTCCTTATCGGGCGGAATGACGGTTATCTGCGGTTCGTGGGAGTGATGTGCCATGTCTGCTGCTTTAATTTTTATACGAGATAGAAGAATGTGAATACAAATACCCAAACCAAGTCAACAAAGTGCCAATACAGACCTACTTTCTCCACCATTTCATAATGGCCTCTGCGGTCGTACACACCAGTTACTGTATTGTAGTAAATCAAAAAGTTCAGCAGTACGCCACTAAATACGTGGAAGCCGTGAAAGCCGGTGATAAAGAAAAAGAAATCAGCAAAAGGTTGTGGTCCGTATTGGTTGATTTTTAAGTTGGCGCCTTGTACCGCCACGGGATCGAGCGCTCCGGTTAACACGTTAAATTTCTGCACGATGGTGTCCGTACCGGTGCCCACGATGAAGTGTGTCCACTCCCAAGCCTGGCATCCCAAGAAAGTTAGCCCCCCTACAATCGTCCACAACATCCATTTCTCAACGGCTTTGCGGTCCATGCGGTGACCCGCCTCCACGGCTAACACCATCGTTACGGAACTCATGATGAGAATAAATGTCATCAAACCCACAAAAACCAACGGCATTTCCACCCCGTGAAAGAATGGAACGGCATCAAACACCTTTTCGGGGATCGGCCAATACTCGGAAGAGAAGGTAAAGTCCACCGGAGAACCGGTATAAGCGGGGTGAGCCGCGCGAATTAATCCATAAGTAATTAGTAAGCCGGAGAAGGTGAATGCGTCCGAAAGCAGGAAAAACCACATCATGAGCTTTCCGTAGCTCGCATTCATGGGCGAAACGCCTCCGTCCCAAATGCTTCTTCCGTGTGCCGTAGCCGGTGCGGCCGAGGTATGTGCCATATACAGGTTAGATTATCGGTTCAATAATAAGAAGACGTAAAGATAAACCCAAAGAACGCCCAAAAAATGCCAGTAGGTAGTGCACATTTCCATTTGTGCAAGTTTTTCGGTGTATCGGGTAATTTTCAATGAAGCAGCCCAAACAATCAGCAAAAAAACCAGGGCACTTACAATGTGTAGCCCATGCAAACCGGTGATGACGTACAGAAATGAACCGGAAGGGTTGCCTACAAAATAGACGCTGTTGCCGACTAGTGCTTGCCAGCCGACTACCTGCAAAACCAAAAACACCAGACCAGCGGCAAAGGTGAATGCCAACTGCATACGTACCCGGGCGACTTGATTTTTCCGCGCCGCAAAAAAAGCAGCTTGCATAGAAACACTGCTTAGCACAATCACTACCGTAGAAACGGTAAACAATGTGGGCAGTTCGAAAAACAACCAATTGCCTTCGGCCTGCCGAACGATGTAAGCACTGGTAAGCGCGGCAAACAACATCATGACGCTTGCCATGAATAACCACATGGCAAACTTTTTCGGATGCATCGCCAATGGCTTCTTGGGCTCTTCAATAATCTTAAAATCCGTTGATGTAATCTTCTCCATACCCCTCTATAATTTATCCAACAAATATGCAATCTGTACAATCGGCAGATACAAAAAAGAACCAAACATGATGCGCAAAGCCGATTGCCTACTGCCGGTTTTCATCAACGAGAACGTCTGCGCAAAAAAAGCAATCGAACACACCGTGGCCACAATCGCGGAGTTGATGCCCGTGATCCCAAATTTGGCCGGTAACAAGCTTAGCGGAATCAAAAACATGGTGTAAATCATGATCTGAATAGCTGTATTCAAATCCTTTCCACCGCCGGACGGAAGCAACCGAAAGCCAGCTTTCTTGTAGTCTTCATCCGCCACCCAGGCTATCGCCCAGAAGTGCGGGAACTGCCAGATAAATTGAATTCCGAAAATAATCAGCGCCTCGTGCGTAATCTGGCCACTGTAAGCGATCCAGCCTAATAGGGGCGGCAATGCACCCGGAAAAGCACCTACGAAAACTGCAATGGGGCCCACACGCTTCAAAGGCGTATACACAAAACTGTACAGCACCATGGAGACGATCGACAATAGAACAGTAAGGCCGTTCGTGTACTGATATAACAAAACCAGGCTGGCGATGAAACAAAAAAACGCAACCCAAATGGCTTCTTGTACCGTAATTCGACCTGACGGGAGCGGACGGTTTTGCGTACGGGTCATCAACCCATCTAAATCCTTTTCAATAATCTGATTAATCGCCACCGAAGCCCCAGACAGCAAAAATCCACCGAACGTTACCAGCAACAGCCGGGCCCACTGGATATCTGCCTTAGACGCTAACGCGAAGCCAAACGCACAGGAGAACGCCACCAAAAACGACAAACGCGGCTTTAATAACTCCCAATAGGCCTTGCTTTTCACTTTCGTGAGATCAGCTACCGATAATGTAGTGGTATTCATCATGCTTTTAACATCTCACCCCCTTGCCGGGTTTAGGCGCAGCCAAATTAAAAACTGCAACGCAATCGTGATCGAAGCGATCACCAAATGAAGTGGTTGCAACACCGCAGGCATGCCTGCGTAGGCCATCCCTACACCAGAGAAAAAGGAGCCCAAAATTAAAACTATTATCCCTACCACGAGTCGGTTTCCGGGGTTTGTTTTCAGCATTTTCCAAGCTAGAAACCCATTTGCTGCCAACACGAGCCAAGAGAAAGATCGATGAATCACAAACTCAAAACCAAGAGCGTTTATCCACTCCGATCGCGGCATTCTAGCGGCTACCCGATCAATGGCAGAACGTACTTCCGTGCCCAGGAAAACCTGAACGAAAAACAGCACGATGCAAACCAACACCAACGGTCTTATGTAGCTTGACGGCGCAGTCAAATTGTTGATCGGGCGAGCCGTGTGCAACAGCCAAGTAAGTAAGCACACAATCACAAGCGCCAGAAACATGTGGAGCGAAATCGTCCATGTAGTTAGGTTGGTGGAGACCACAATCGAGCCGAACCAACCTTGAAGAATAACCAAAAGCAATGTGGCGCCTGCAGCCCGGAATACGGATGGCTTTGCTTGTCGAAATTTCCAGGACGCAATAAAGACGGCGATAATCAACAACCCAATTATGACTCCTACCACCCGATTGAGATACTCAATCCAGGTTTTCGTGGCGTTAAAGTCGGCCTCCTCCAAAATCTCCGGATCATGGGTGATTCGATTGGCTGTTTCGTTCAAGCCTACTATTTGTAAATAGCGGGCAAATTTTCGGTTTTTTGCAGCCCGATGAGCGGCAAACTTGTCTTTATAATCAGCGGGGAGTTGCTCTACGCTTGTGGGTGGTATCCATTGTCCGAAACAACGCGGCCAGTCCGGACACCCCATGCCGGAGCCGGTGGTGCGAACCACGCCGCCCACCAGCACCAAAAACAAAACACCCACCCAAGTTGATAGGCAGAGCCTATAAAATCGGGTGGCTGCGGGATCCAAGTACGTTCGCTTAGTGCGAGGTAGTTTTTACCTGACCGCCTAACTCAAGTTTGATCTGCTCATTCTCGTGTGGGAAATTTGACTCAGGTGTTTCCGAATAAGGAATGTGCTGCGGAATAAAATCTTCTTTTGCTCCGGGCTTACTATAATCGTAAGGCCAGCGGTACACGGTAGGAATAGCTCCAGGCCAGTTCCCGTGTCCGGGATTGCGAGGTGTAGTCCACTCGAGTGTCGTGGAGTTCCACGGATTGGCTGGAGCCAATTTGCCTCGGAAGATGCTGTAGAAAAAGTTGAACAGGAAGATAAACTGAGCTGACAAGGTCAAGATCGCTGCCACGCTTACCAGCATATTCAAGTCCGCAAATCCGCTGAAGGTTTCGAAGTTCGTCCACGAGTAATAACGTCTTGGGAAACCTGCAATGCCAATGTAGTGCATCGGGAAGAACACGAGGTAAACCCCTACAAAGGTCAACCAAAAGTGAATATTACCGAGTCGGTCGTCCATCATTCTACCGAACATTTTCGGGAACCAATGGTAGATCCCCGCCAACATACCGAAGAAAGAGGCGCTGCCCATTACCAGGTGGAAGTGTGCTACCACGAAGTAGGTGTCGTGCAACTGGATGTCAATAGCTGAGTTTCCAAGAAAAATACCGGTAATTCCGCCCGTTAAAAAGAACGAAACCAACCCTATCGAAAACAACATGGCCGGAGTGAATCGGATATTTCCGCGCCAAAGTGTAGTGACGTAGTTGAATATCTTCACAGCCGATGGCACAGCAATGATGAGGGTGAGGATAGTAAAGATTGAGCCCAGAAATGGATTCATACCCGTCACAAACATGTGGTGGGCCCACACAATGAACGACAGGATTGCAATGAATAACATGGATCCAACCATCGCTTTGTAGCCAAAAATCGGCTTGCGTGAGTTGGTCGCAATAATCTCGGATGTAATTCCCAATGCGGGCAACAATACAATGTAAACTTCGGGGTGGCCCAGAAACCAGAATAAATGCTGGAACAAGACTGGACTTCCACCCTCGTGCGCTAAAGCTTCGCCCCCGATGTAAATATCCGACAAGAAGAAACTCGTGCCGAAACTGCGATCAAAAATCAGCAGCAGCGCAGCTCCAAACAATACGGGAAAAGATAGCAAACCGATGATCGCCGTCAGGAAGAAAGCCCAGATCGTCAACGGCAGTTTGGTGAACGACAACCCTTGCGTGCGCAGATTGATTACAGTCGTGATGTAGTTAATACCCCCCAGCAGCGTG
>JBIIVI010000202.1:0-6560 GCA_044339555.1 Cyclobacteriaceae bacterium
AAATTCTTGTTCGCGAGGACAGCGCAGACGCAGAAACCGAAGCGCTGATTAAACGGGTTTCAACCGGCGCAATTGACTTCACCGTTACTGATCAAACGCTGGCAATGGTGAATGCCGCATATTACAGCAATTTAGACGTGAAAACGTTGGTAAGTCTGCCCCAACAAATTGCCTGGGCGGCGCGTACCAATTCGCCACAACTGGCAGCATCGATCAACACCTGGCTCAGCCAAAGCAAGAAAAGCGGTTACTTCAAAATTATTTATGATAAGTATTTTAACAGTCCGCGAACGCTGATCATCCGAGGTACTTCCGACTACTCCTCGATTACCGGGGTGAAGCTTTCACCGTGGGACGATGAGATAAAAAAGGGAGCAGCGCAGTTGGGGTGGGATTGGCGATTACTAGGCGCGATGATTTACACCGAATCGAATTTCAAAACAGATGCTACGTCATGGGCAGGCGCGCAGGGCTTGATGCAGTTGATGCCCGAAACGGCCGAGCAGTTTGGAGCAGCCGATCCCAATGATCCGATACAAAGCATCCGTGCAGGGGTGAAGTTCATCCAATTCCTCGATGCGCAGTGGGCTAAAACCATTGATGATCCCAACGAGCGTTTGAAATTTGTACTTGCTTCGTATAATGTGGGAATCACACACGTGATTGATGCCCGCAACCTGACTAAAAAATATGGTGGAAATCCCCGTCTGTGGGACAACCACGTGGCCTACTACCTGCTTCAAAAATCAAAACCCGAATTCTATCGCGATCCGGTGGCCGCCGGGGGATATTGCCGCTGCGAAGGGCCCATTCACTACGTGCAGGAAGTAATCGGCCGGTTTGAAGAATACAAAATCCATCTGCCGGAGGCTACGATAGCTGATTAACAATGTCCTCGAAGTTCAGATTCAGCCAGTTCGTTTTTAACCCTGGCTTTTTCATTACTTCATCCATGATTTGTTTTTGCTTTTGACCCACCGCATAGGCTTCCGAGTAACGGATGTCATCACGAAATGTAACCATCGAATACAAGGGTATCCACCGGTCGGGAAAAAGCTCGTGCAGTTTTGCTTCAATTTTCTTCCGAAAAAGAAAGTCTTCATCGCCCACCAGATCGCGCATCTCAATAAAGTTATCGAACGCCAGTTGCGCAACGGCATCTGCATCGGGTTTCCGCAGGCGCTGGAAGTGGTCCAGCGCTACCGGCCAATTTTCATGGTGTGCCGTAAGCAGTTCATTCAGCACCCGGCAATCCTCAAACCCGGCATTCATCCCTTGTCCATAAAACGGAACGATGGCATGGGCTGCATCACCAATGAGTGTAGCGCGTTGCTTCACCCACGGATAGGCCCGCACGGTAACCAGCGAGCCGGTGGGGTTATCACGAAAGTCTTCGTGTAACGTGGGCATGAGCGGAAGCACATCTGGAAAATAGGTTTCGAAAAAGGTGGTAACGGCATCTGGCGTAGCCAGCTGTGCAAAAGATACGGGCCCTTCGAATGGGAGAAAAAGCGTACAGGTAAATGTGCTGTCCGGATTAGGCAGTGCAATGAGCATGAAGCTGTCGCGTGGCCAAATGTGTAGCGCGTTTGGCTCCATCATAAACCCGCCGGTGGCCCTGGGTGGGATGCGCAACTCTTTGTAGCCGTGTTCGATATAGTGCTGACTCATATCAAACCTGTCCGACAACTGCATGTCGAGTCGTACCGCAGAGAACGCGCCATCGCTTCCAAAAACCCAATCGAATACGTTACGAAACGTAGAATTACCCTGCTGCAATACGAGTTCGTTTTTATCAAAATCAACCTGTGTGCATCGGTGGTCAAAATAGAATTTCACGCCCAGGCGCTCGGCTTCGTCCATCAATACCATATTCAGGCCCGCCCGCGATACGGAGTTTATATACTGGCCCTCTTTGCCGTAAGCCTGGAACGTAAGTTCGCCTTTGATGTCGTGCATGAGGCGACCCTTCATCGGAATAGCATTTACTTTAAGTTGATCGGCCATCCCCACCTCCGCCAGCGCACGCAGGCCGCGGTTGCTTAACGCGAGGTTAATGGAGCGCCCGCTGTATAACGAGTGCTTCCGCATGTCGCCTCTCCGTTCGAACACGGAGACCTGATAGCCCCGCTTGGCGAGGTAGATCGCCAATAGCGACCCTACCAGGCCGGCCCCCGTGATGCCTATGTTTTTTACTTGCGCCATGTTGGTTCTTAACGTTGGTTCCAGATGCTATTTGCTACGCGATGTGTTCTTCAGTGCTTTTTGGAGGATCTCAGCTAACCGAAAAACATCCTCAAACGAATTGTACAAGGGTACCGGTGCGATGCGAATCACGCCGGGCTCCCGCCAATCGGCTATTACACCGTTACGGGTTAACTTCTTGAAAACTTCGCGGCCGCGTGTATACATGTAAAGCGAGAGCTGGCAGCCGCGCTCCTCGGCGGCCGATGGCGTGAGCACCAAAAAGTGCCGACCTTTTGGATCAATCTGCCGAAGCAGGAATTCCAAAAAGCCGGTAAGCAATACACTTTTTTGACGAAGTCGCTTCACGCCTGCCGCTGCAAAAATCTCTAACGAGGCCAGGCATGCAGCTGTACTCAGCACCGGTACATTCGACAGTTGCCACCCATCCACGCCTGGCATCGGAGTAAAACCCTTTTCCATTTTAAAGCGGGCCTTTTCATCGTGGCCCCACCAGCCCGCCAGCCGTGGTAGCGAGAAATTGAGCGCGTGCTTTTCATGAACAAATGCGCCCGCGATACTGCCGGGGCCCGCATTGAGATACTTGTAACTGCACCACACGGCAAAGTCTACGCCATCGCGGTGCAGCGTAAGCGGCACATTGCCGATGGCATGGGCCAAGTCAAAACCGCAGTAGGCGCCCGCTGCGTGAGCAGCAGCGGTGATCTCGCGCAGCTTGAAAAACTGCCCCGTATAGTATTGCACCCCGCCAAAAATCACCAATGCCAATTCGGAGCTATGTTGATGGATTGCAGCCAGAATATCTTCCGTCCGTAACTGATGCTCGCCGGGTCGCGGTTCGAGTTCGATCAGCGCTTGATCGGGGTTGTAGCCATGCCACCGAAGCTGCGACTCGAATGCATATTGATCGCTTGAAAAGGCCCCGCGTTCGGTGAGAATCTTAAAGCGTTCCCGCGTGGGGCGATAGAACGAAATCATCATCAGATGGAGATTCACCGTTAACTGGTTCATCGCCACCACTTCTGTGGTTTTGGCACCAACGAGCTGGGCCAATCCTTTCTTTGCCAATCGGTGATAGTATAACCACGGGCGTTTCGCATGAAAGTGTCCCTCCACACCCCATGTTGCCCAGTCGCGAAGTTCTTGTTGAACATAGGTAGCCGCTGTTTTCGGCTGGAGTCCCAAGGAATTACCGCACAAATAGATGCTTTTCTTTCCCGCTACTTTTGGAATAGAAAAAAGCGCTCGGAATCGTTTCAGCGGATCCTTCCGATCCAGCTGTCGGGCAAAGGCAAGTGAATTTTGAAATCGAGTCATGCGCGCGGATTAATTTGCCGTTCGTGGTGATGAGCGTGGTAGATGGTGAAGTACACCATTTCACGCAGCGTAAGTTTGCCGAGCAGTGGGTGTGGCAAAAGCAGTTGGTCCAGTTCGCTTTCGCTGAAGCGATTAACGCGCCGCGCCAATTGATCGATGTTGTTGGAAATTGCTGCCCGTGTAGCCGCCACCTGCACAGCGGCCGACGGCACAAACGGGCGTGTCGCGCGCCCACCTTCCGCCAACTTGCGTTGATACCGCGCAACCAACTCGTCGTAAGTACGAGACGGCCGATTCGCTTTTCCAAAAAGAAGGCGCAATACAACCGCTGGCAAACCGAATGCCAGCGCAACGGGCCGAATGCTCAGCAGCAGATGATGGGCGATTTGTGCGGGTGACCACTTGCCCGGCAGGGCTGTTTGTTGGTCTTTCGCCGGAATGGATCGTATCGTTGCCACGAATTGTTCGTGGTTGTTTCGCAGCGCTGCACTCAACTCCTCGCGGCTCTGCATTACACAAACCGCGGATCGACCTCCATTACCGTGCCGCAGTTTTTGCAGGTGCGGTATTCCAACGAGCCATAAAACTCCCGGAAGCGGGGCAGGAAATCTTTTTCAATGTTATCAAGGTGGAAGCGGTACTCATGTAGTTTGTGATTGCAGTTGTCGCAGAACCATAAGAGTCCATCTTGTACGTCTTGCTCCGGCCGTTTACATTCAATCACCAAACCTACGCTGCCAGCGGGTCGTTCCGGCCGGTGGGGCACACCAGCTGGAAGCAAAAACATCTCGCCTTCGCGGATAGGAATATCTACCGGCTTACCGTCTTCCTGAATGCGCACGTTAATGTTTCCTTCCAACTGGTAAAACAGTTCTTCGGTTTCGTTATAGTGAAAATCTTTGCGCGCGTTGGGGCCGCCAACAATCATCACAATATAATCGCCTGCATCGGCATACAGATTTTTATTGCCAACCGGAGGTTTAAGCAAATCGCGGTTGTCGCTGATCCACTGCTTAAGATGAAATGGTTTTCGGATGGCCATGCTGCGTGTTTTGGTTTTAAAATTACAAAATGACGGCACCCGGCCCTACAAGCGGCCGTTGAATCTTTTCTATCTTTACTCCATGAACCTCGACCTCTCCGGAAAGCAGGCGCTTGTAGCCGGAAGCACACAAGGTATTGGCAAAGCGGCTGCTGCTGAACTGGCCTTGCTCGGTGCTCGTGTTACGTTGCTTGCGCGTGATGAACAAAAACTACAGGCGGTGGTGCGCGAGTTACCCACCCCCGCCCATCAGCAGCATGATTATCTGGTGGCCGATTTTGCCGATCCGTCCCACGTGCAAAAAGTCGCGCACGAGCGGGCGACTCACACTCCGTATTGCATTCTCGTGAACAATACGGGTGGCCCGCCCGCTGGCCCCGCGCTGGATGCAACGCCTGAAGAATTTTTACGCGCTCTCAACAGCCACCTGATTTGTAATCATCACCTCGTGCAGGAACTCGTGCCGGGGATGAAAAAACTCGGCTACGGCCGTATCATCAACATCATCTCCACGTCCGTTAAGATTCCCATTGCCGGCTTAGGGGTTTCCAACACTACGCGTGGCGCAGTGGCCAGTTGGGCGAAAACACTATCGCTGGAGTTAGCGGCCTTCGGCATAACGGTTAACAACGTGTTGCCCGGCAGTACGCAGACAGGCCGCATTGAAGACATCATTCGCAACCGTGCGGTGCGCACGGGCAAATCCGCAGACGAAATCCGTCAGCAAATGATTGAAGAGATTCCGGCCGGCCGCATGGCCACTCCGGAAGAAGTAGCTGCGGCCATTGCCTTCCTGGCCACGCCCGCAGCCGCCTACATTAATGGTGTTAGTTTACCGGTAGATGGTGGGCGCACAGGTTCGATCTGATATATGGAACGGATCCATCACTACATCGCTGGTCAATGGCAACCTCCCGCCAGTGGCCACTGGTTACCCAACGCGAACCCCGCCACGGGTGAAGTATATGCCGAGTTAGCCGATGGGGATGCGCGCGATGTAGCCCACGCTGTTGAGGCCGCGCAAGAAGCCTTCGCAGCCTGGAGTCAGTTGCCTGCCACGGACCGCGCCACCTATCTTGAAAATGTAGCCGCTCTGGTACAGCGCGATTTCGAGAAGTTTGCACTGGCGGAAAGCATTGATCAAGGCAAACCCGTGAGCCTCGCCCGTAGGATGGATATTCCAAGGGCGATTTCAAATCTCCGGTTTTTTGCATCCGCGGCAGTGCACTTCGCCTCCGAATCTCATGGCACTTCGCCCGATATCATTAATTACACATTGCGAACACCGGTAGGTGTGGTAGGCTGCATCTCACCCTGGAATCTGCCGCTGTACTTGTTTACCTGGAAGATTGCACCGGCGTTGGCTGCGGGTTGCACGGTGGTAGCGAAGCCGTCCGAGCTTACGCCCATGACGGCCCACTTGTTGTCCCACGCCTGCCACGAAGCTGGGCTGCCTCCCGGTGTGCTCAACATTGTTCATGGAGTAGGCGCCCGAATCGGCCAGGCGCTGGTAGAGCATCCCGCGCTGGCGGCCATCTCGTTCACAGGAGGTACCGTTACCGGCCAACAAATTGCCCGCACGGCTGCGCCCATGTTTAAAAAACTATCGCTGGAACTGGGCGGCAAAAATCCCAATCTCGTTTTTGCCGATTGCGATTTTGAACAGGCGGTAAAAACTTCGGTTCGTGCAGCCTTTACCAACCAGGGCGAAATTTGTTTGTGTGGCTCACGCATTCTCGTGGAGCGCAGCTTGTATGACCGGTTTGTCGCAGCATTTGTAGCAGAGGTCGAAAAGCTAACCGTGGGTGATCCGTTAGACCCAGATACGAACGTGGGCGCGCTCGTGTCCGAAGCCCACTTGCAAAAAGTGCTGTCGTACATCGAACTGGCGCAACAGGAGGGTGGTCAGGTGGTGCTTGGAGGTCGACAGATCTCCGTAGGCGGACGCTGCGCCGGGGGTTTTTTTGTGGCTCCGACAGTCATCACCGGTCTGGGC
>JBIIVI010000204.1:0-6503 GCA_044339555.1 Cyclobacteriaceae bacterium
AATGCATCGCAAAGAAATATGTTTGCTAAGTAAGTCACCTCCGCTACTATGGATAGGAGGCTGGGAACTGAGGTTTAGCCAGGAGAGATCAATTGCCCAATTATTAACCTCACCCTTGGGTCTCAGGGGGGATTTCGCCCGGCACCCTCGTTGCCTTCGGGGCTCGAAATGAAAAAGTTGTGACCAGCAATCGGCGGGGTCTCGAAACGAAGACCCCGCAGTGATCAAGCCGCTGCATTACTATCCCTCGAGATGCAAAACAAATTAGTGACGCCGCCGGGACAGCACTACCGGCTTAAGGTGTGGTAGCTACTCGTTCTTATCGCCCTTGCGATTGCACTTTTCTTTAATCGTCTCGTAAGCTTTAACATCGCCCAACTCGCCGGCTTTGCTTAGATCGAGGCAACCGTTTTTCAAATCTCCAAAGTCGATCCGCAACAAGCCACGCATGTACCAGGCGTCAATACTTTTAGGATTGATGGAAATGATTTTCGAACAGTCGTTGATCGCATCTTCGTATGCCTGTAAAAACTGTTTGGCTTGCCCTCTGCGGAAATACGCCTCGATATGGTTTTCGTTCAGCGTAATGGTGGAAGAAAAATCGGCAATGGCTCCGTAGTAGTCCTGCAACTTCATCTTCGCGTTGCCGCGCTCGAAGTAAGCCTCCGCCATTTTCGGGTTGTACTCCAACGCCTGGTTGTAGTCTTTCATGGCACCGTGAAAGTCTTCAAACTCCGATTTGATGTTGGCGCGCACCAGATAAGCTTGGGCGTACTTGGGATCCATCTCGATAGCCTTGTTCAAATACACGATCGCTTCCATGTAATCGCGCTTTTCGTAAAAATCAATCGCACGTTGGGTGAGGTCTTTGGGGCTTTGGCCAGGTTGGAAACACCATATCAGACTTATCAGCGCTAGCATCTTCATAACGAGTCGTTTAAAACATCAAAAATAGGCGGAAATCGAGCACCAAGACTTATATATATAGTGTCTGTTGGCAGGCATGTAAGAAAAACTACCTTTTTGGAAAAATCTTAAGGGCCGTGTGCAAGGCGGTATGTAGGTTTAATTGATTGATGGCCATTGGTTCACCTACCGCTTCTAGGTATTCAATGATCGTCTCCGTTGGCACATTTCCCATCAATTCATCGTTGGCCATCGGGCAACCGCCATACCCGCCGAGCGCCCCGTCCAGCCGCTGGCAACCGCCCAGGTGTGCAGCCCTGATTTTCGCGCGCGCAGACGCGGGCCGCGCGTGTAGGTGGGCGCCCCACTCCAGCGAAGGGTATCGCTCAATAACCAGGCTGAACAATTGCTCAATTTGATCCGGCTGCGCCACCCCGACTGTATCCGCCAACGAAACTGTGCTTACCCCAAGTGTGGCTAACCGATCTACACACTCCAGCACTACGTCTACACTATACGGATCGCCATATGGATTGCCAAAACCCATGCTGATGTAGGTCACCAATCTTTTGCCTTCCGCCTCGCATCCGGCCTGCATATTTTTAACCGATTCGAAAGCGGCTGCTATGGATTTGTTCGTATTGCGCAGTTGGAACGTCTCCGAAATGCTGAGTGGAAAACCCAGGTAGTCGATCTCCCGCCACGCGAGTGCCTCCTCGGCTCCTCGAACATTCGCCACAATGGCCAACAACTTTGTGTTTGAGCCGTTCCGCTGCAAGTGGCGTAACACATCGGCCGTGTCGCGCATCTGTGGAATCGCTTTCGCGGAAACAAAACTTCCGAAGTCAATCGTATCGAAACCGATTTTTAACAATTCGTTGATGTACGCTACTTTTTGTTCGGTATCGATAAATGTTTCCAAGCCTTGCATGGCATCGCGCGGGCATTCAATGATTTTCATCTGTCCATAGTTGGTTGATTTTTCGGTTCCACAAGCTGTTACCTCGCACCGAATGGATGAATAAAGTTCGTAAGACCTGCGCCCATTGCCAAATCAGAGGGGGGGTAACACGCGGGTCATGGAAAATTACTGACAATCATCGGAGCTAATGACTACTTAACTCTGGTATCACCGTCTTTTCACTATTTTGGGGATTAAAGGAAAAATCAGGAAATGCCACTTCAACCCACCACCGGTTTACTGGGCCCCAAGCGGGCGGCCCATCTTTTACACCGGGCCACATTTGGAGCTTCCATTGCCGATGTCAACACGTTTAGCGGACTCACCGCACCTGAAGCCCTGCTCAGGTTATTTCCCAACACGCTCCCCGATCCGGTACTGCCGATCGATCCACTCGTAAACCGACCCTGGCTGTTGGAAGGAACCACCAATGCCAACAGTGGCGACAGCGACTTGCAGGAGTTTTTTAAAGGCTGGAGTCTGGCGCAGATGCTCAGTCCCGGTGTTACACCCGCACTCTCGTTGGCTTATTGCACGCGCGAGAAAGTCGTCTTCTTCCTCCACACCGTACTAACAGCCATCCAATCCAAAATCGATAATAGCCGGGCGTTGTACTTTCAAGACCAACTGCTGCGGCAATTCGCATTTGACAAGACCGCCCCGGCTTTGGTTAACTTCAAGGAGCTGACAAAAAAAATCAGCATCGACAATGCGATGGTTCGTTTGTTGGATGGCAACCTAAATGTAAACGGGAGTCCAAACGAAAACTACGCACGCGAGTTGCTGGAGCTGTATTCCATCGGCCGCGGTTTGGAAGGACACTTGCCCGTTATCACTGACCCGGGCGACTACTATGTGTTTCGAGAGAGCGATGTGCAAGCGGCTGCCCGTGTGCTCTCGGGCTGGGACCTTCTCAACTTCTCCAACCTTGGGGCCATCCCGGATGTAACAGATCTGAACTACACGCCCAATCCGAATTTGCCGATGGATGTGGTTACCCGTTTACCACGTGCGCGTGTACGCGGCAACGCCTCCAATGTAAGTGCCCATGACAACGGTGTGAAACAGTTTAGCGATCGGTTCGACAGGCGCACGATCCAACCCGACCCGTTGCTGCTAAACGGTAACTCCGCCACCGAGGCAAGTATGCTGGATGAAATCGATCAATTGATTGAGTTGATTTACTCCCGGCGCGAAACAGCCAAAAACATTTGCCGTAGGATTTATCGACACTTTGTCTATCACCAGATTACACTGGCTCTGGACGAAACCGTGATTGAACAGATGGCGGATACGTTCATCCAAAGCGGTTATAAGCTACAACCTGTGCTGGAAGACCTGTTTCAATCGCAGCACTTTTACGATGCCGCCGGTGGCCCGGGTGATGACAACTTTGGCGGCATCATCAAATCTCCGCTCGACTTGCTCATCGGCACGTATCGGTTTTTTGAGTTATCGCTGCCGGACTATCGCACCAATGCAACTGCCTTCTACGAAGAAACCGGCAGGCTGATCCGATCCTTAACAGACATGGGCATGAACTACTACGAGCCCTTTGATGTGTCGGGATTTGATGCGTACCACCAGTTTCCGATTTATCACCGCGCCTGGATTTCTACCAATTATCTCACGCGCAGATATGAATTTGTGCGTAACCTGATCGCACCACCGATGATGACTGCCATGCCTGCGCTGGATTTGGTGGCTTTTGTTCGCGGTCGCATACCAGTAGGTGTGGCTGGCAACGCCCGCGCCTTGGTAATTGAATTGGCGAAGTACTTACTACCGCTGGCCGATAACCTGACGTTTGATACAAATGCCGATACCAACTCCGGACTTACAGCCGAACGACTCAATTATTTCCTTACCGCTTTTATCAAGTCGCCTCAGATCGATCCCGACCCGGAAGCGGCCTGGAATTTCCGTTGGACGAACGATGTAGACCGCGAAGTAGTGAAGACACAACTGGAAGGACTCTTTCAGGCACTTTTGCAATCACCCGAATATCAACTGTTCTAAATGAAGCGCAGAAATTTTATCAAGAAGTTATCGTTGGCCTCGGTTCCTTTCGCCATTGGTGGCATTCCATTGAAGCTTATGGCCGAGAATTCGCTTACGCGGATGGCGCGTCAAAGTACCAACGACCGTGTGCTGATTATTCTGCAAATGCACGGCGGTAACGATGGAATCAACACGGTGATTCCTGTTGACAACTACGATCTGTATTACAGTCGCCGAGCCAACGTGGCCATTCCCAGAAGAAACAGTCTGCGCAAGCTCATCGAAGTCGATCGAACGCTTCCATCCGACTCGCAAATCGGCTTCCATCCCGACATGATCGGCATGAAAGATTTGTACGACCGCGGTCGCTTGTGCGTGATTCAGGGTGTTTCGTACCTGAACAACAACGGCTCACACTTCCGCGGCCGTGATGTTTCATTTATGGGCGGCAGCTTCAACGACTACTACTCGTCCGGCTGGGTGGGCCGCTACCTCCAACAGGAATTTGCGCCCCTCGTCTTTCCAGATGATTTCCCAAATGCCGACATGCAAGATCCGCTCGCCATTGAAATGGGAAACGATGTGTCGTTGATTTTTCATCAAGACGGAAACATTCCATCCTCCATTTCGCTCAGCGACCCTGCCAGCTTTGCACGATTAGTGGAGGAGTTAGAAGGGTTTGTTGATCAGGGAGTCGATCTACGTGGCAAACCACCGGCCGCACTGGAAGGCTCACCTTATGGCCAAGAGTTAAATTGGATTTTAGGCTTGGAAGACAAAACCGAAGATTATGCCGATCGCTTGTATCAAGTTTACAAACGCGCGCCCGAAACTTCGGTAACCTATCCCGAGCGCTACCCCTTTAATGCGCCACGTGGCAGTTTGCGCAACGGTCTTACTGCTCAACTTAAACTCATCGCCCGCTTACTAGATGGCGGTGGCCCCGGACAAGGGGTGAAAACAAAAGTGTTTCTGGTAAAAATTGGCGGGTTCGATACGCATGCCGAGCAAGTAGAGAGTTACGATCCCACCATGGGCGTACATGCCGCGTTGCTCTACCACATTTCCTCGGCCATGAAGGCATTTCAGGATGATCTGCGCTTACGCGGATTGGAAGACCGGGTGCTCTCGGTTACCACATCGGAGTTTGGCAGACGAATCCATTCCAACGGCAGCTATGGCACCGATCACGGTACAGGCGCGCCGATGTTTTTATTTGGCGTGGGCGCCCAACCGGGCGTGGTCGGAAAAGTACCCGACTTGACAAAAGACAACGTAGACATGCAGTTCGACTACCGCCAGGTGTACGCTCATATCCTGCGCGATTGGATGATGGTCGACCAAAACAAGATCAACCAGGATATCTTTTTCCGCAACTTCTTTAGCGGTCCGAAGGAAGAAGGCCCCGGCAATTACGAGCCGATGCCCATCGTAACGAATGTCGTGTCGTCTACCGAAACTTTCATGAGCGAACGTTTTTCACTTAACGACTGCTACCCCAACCCCGCGTCCTCGTTTACGCGCATCCGCTTCCGAATTAACGCCCCGGCACATGTTGAGTTAAATCTCCTGAATAGCCAGGGCGGTACTGTGCAGTCGCTGTTGAACGAGCCACGCGAAGCCGGCGAGCATGAAGTAGAAGTTGACGTGCGAACTCTCGCAACCGGACTTTATCTCTACCAAATCAAAGCCGGACTATTAAAAGAAACCAAAAAACTCCTTATCCACCGCTCATGATGCGATCTCTACTTTTCCTTTTCCTGCTTGCGCCCGTTTGTCTGTGGGCGCAGGACAAACGCAGACCCAACTACAACCAACGCGCTAAACAGGGAATACAAGCAAAATTTCTAGACAAGCAATGGTGGTTGGGCTTCAAGGCAGGCAGCAATCTCACCGATGCCAAACCTACCCAGCGCTATTCTATTCTGACACCAACCAATTACGACCCCGCGCTGAATAACAAAGTGTACGATGCCTTTACTGAATACGGTTTTCAAGCCACAGTGGAAGCCAGCTTCTCCTTCAAAGGATTTCTGTTTAGTGCGCAGCCTACCTATCGGCAGTCCTCCTTTTCGTACGCCAATGAATTTGAGTGGGATAACCCGGAAAACAGTACCGACCGGCTGCTGCTGAAATACAGCCAACTGCAACGGCTGGATTATCTGGACTTACCGTTTATTGTGAAATACGAAGTAGCCGGCAACAAACTGCGCCCCTACTTACAGGCAGGGATTTTTTATTCGTTATTACTGAATGCAACAAAGGAAGTGGTCGTGTCGGGTACAGACTTTGCTTCCGGAGGTACCAATTCATTTCAGAACGAAGCCTTAATCATTGGCGCCAAAGACTTGTTTGAGAATTATTGGGGCGTGCTCGCGGGTGCAGGCGTGAACTACAACCTCGGCAACGTGCGGCTCACGCTCGATGCCTCCTACCGCATGGGCCAGAGCAACATTGCCAATATCCGTAACCGGTTCTCCAACGATCGCCTGAATGGCATCGGCGATGCGCAGGACGATCTGGAAATCGATAACATCGTGGTGTCGGTGGGATGTTTGTTCCCGTTGCGTTTCCTGGCCAGCAGTTTCAAATCCGTTGACTAAACTCGTATAAAATGCCTATCAGCAAAAGCAGA
>JBIIVI010000203.1:0-6503 GCA_044339555.1 Cyclobacteriaceae bacterium
TTCGCCACCGCCATGGCCACTACACGTTCGGTTTTTCCGCGGCCCATCTGGGCATACACCACATTGTAATTCAGATCATCAAAGCCAAGCAGTTGGGTAGTGAGTTTGCGATCAAGTGGAAAGGAAGAGCCATAGCCGGCACCCGATCCCAACGGATTCTTGTTCACTACGCGGTAAGCCGCTTCCAGCGTAATCAGATCATCCACCAGACTCTCGGCATAAGCGCCAAACCATAAACCAAAAGAGGAAGGCATGGCCAGTTGCAAGTGCGTGTAGCCCGGTAACAGTTTATGTTGGTGCTGGACGCTGAGTTGCTGTAATAATTTGAACAACTCCTCGATCAACACCACGAGCTCTTCCAACTCTGCACGCAAAAACAATTTGATGTCCACCAGCACCTGATCGTTGCGCGAGCGGCCACTGTGGATTTTCTTACCCACATCGCCCAGTTTTCGAGTAAGCATTAACTCTACTTGCGAATGCACATCCTCCACCTCCGCCTCCATTTCGAAATGGCCGCCTACGATCTGTTGATAGATGGCACGCAACTCCGCTCGCAGTTTACTTAACTCCTGATTGCGCAGCAGCCCAATCGAATCCAGCATGGTACAATGTGCAATGGAACCCAACACATCGTATTGGGCGAGCATCAGATCTAATTGCCGATCTTGCCCGACCGTAAACTCCGTGACCTCGCTAGACGCGTCTGCTGATTTTTGCCAAAGTTTCATCTGAAAATAAAGGGTATTTTATGATACGTACGGTTGCAAATGCTGGATGAGTTGAATGTAATCGGCTATGCCCGACTCAATCTCCTTCACGTGAATATACTCATTTGCCGTGTGCGATCGGGCCGAATCGCCTGGCCCCATTTTGATGGAAGGCACTGGAATTAACGCTTGATCGCTCGTGGTGGGCGATCCATACAGCGTCTTGCCAAGGCGTTGGGCCGCCTGAACCAACGGATGGGTGAACGGAATGCCCGATGGGCGTAAACGCAGCGAGCGGGGTACTACTTCGCATGCTACGTGGCGTTTAACCTCCGCCAATACTTCCTCCAGGGTATATGCATCGGTAACGCGCACATCAACCGTAAACATGCACTCCGGTGGTACCTGATTGTGGGCTTGTCCAGCATGAATTACGGTGACCGACATTTTCACTGGCCCGAGCGTTTGACTGGATCGTTCAAACGCATATTGGCGAAACCACTCAATGTCCGGTAGCGCCCTATAGATTGCATTATCCCCCTCTTCACGCGCGGCATGCCCCGCACGACCGCGACTCACGCAATCCAACACCAAGAGTCCCTTCTCTGCAATGGCCACCTGTGTTAATGTAGGCTCACCCACAATCGCGAAATCTATTGGGGGCAATTCATTCCAAATGCTTTCAATGCCACCTGAGCCTGAAATCTCCTCTTCGGCCGTTGCCGCCATTACCAGATTACACGGTGTATGAGCTCTGTCGTTGAAGTGTAAAAAAGCTGTTAGTAACGCCACCAACGGTCCACCCGCATCGTTGCTTCCCAATCCAAAAAGTTTCCCATCCTCGATCACGGGTTCAAAAGGGTTGCGGGTGTAACCGGGGTTGGGCTTTACCGTGTCATGGTGAGAATTGAGCAGCAGTGTGGGTTTGGCACTGTCCCACAACGCACTTTTGGCCCAAACGTTGTTGCCGCTGCGATAAACGGGGATATTTCTGGATACTAAAAATTGTTGAAGTAAATCAGCCGTTCGATCTTCTTCTTTGCTGAAGGAAGGCGTCTGGATCAGTTGTTGGAGTAGTTCAACTGCTTGTGCTGCCGATACTTCCACATTCATTAGCGAACGATTAACGTGCCTGCTGTATCCGAACCGGTATTAGTTAACAAATGATGAGAGTCGCCAATCAGCACTTCCCGCACACCTTTTTGGATTGCCTGAAAGGCATTTTCCAGTTTGGGTAAAATCCCATCCGCCAACCGACCTTGCTGCAACAGTTGTTGGTACAGGGTGGTATTGAGTTGGCGAATGACGGATTGCTCATCCGTTAAATCCTGATAAACGCCTTTTTTCTCAAAGCAAAAGATCAGCCGGACATCAAAATGTTTGCTTAGCGCGATAGCCAATACAGACGCAATCGTATCGGCATTGGTGTTCAGCATCGAACCCTCGGCATGCGTCAGTGGTGCAAACACCGGAATCACGTTCTGCTTGAGAAGAAAATAAAGCAAGGTGGAGTTCACGCTCTCGGGTGTGATGTCGCCCACAAACCCGTAATCGACATCGCGTACCGGGCGTTTCACTGCCTTGATCATGTTTCCATCTGCACCGGTAACACCCAACGCATTACAATTCAGTTGCTGAAGTTGCGCCACGATCTGTTTGTTGATCAATCCGCCATACACCATCGTTACCAAATCGCGCGTGGGTTCATCGGTCACCCGTCTTCCCTTTACATAGTTTGATACGATACCGAGCTGCTCCCCTAGTTTCGTGGCTACTTTACCACCGCCGTGAATGAGGATTTTTGGTGTTTGAATAGAAGCAAAATCTTGTAGAAAACTGCGCAGCGCAGATTCGTCATCCAACACATGGCCACCAATTTTTATAACGAATAATCTGTTCATACTATTTCTGAGCCTGAAGAATTTCGCTAAGGACTGTTTGAGCTGCCCATACCCGGTTGGCCGCCTGTTGGGTAACGATGCTGTTTGTACTGTCTAAAATTTCGTCAGCCAGTTCTACGTTTCTGCGTACCGGCAAGCAATGCATCACTTTCGCTTGATTGGTCAGTTTCAGTTTCTCACTCGTCAGCATCCACTCCGGATCGTTGCAATAAATTTTTCCGTAGTCGTTGTAAGTACTCCAGTTTTTTACGTACACGTAGTCGGCTCCGCGCAAGGCCTCCTCTTGATTGTATTCAATTCGTGCACCTTGCGTAAAGCTCGGCTCCAACTCGTAGTCCTCTGGATGGGTAATCACAAAATCCGCCTCGCCCCACCGATTCATCCACTGGGCAAAACTGTTGGCCACACACTGCGGCAAAGCTTTTACATGGGGCGCCCAGGTGAACACAATTTTCGGCTTTCTTTTGTGCAGGAAGGTTTCGGTAATCGTAATGATGTCGGTAAAACTCTGTAGCGGATGAAGTGTAGCGCTCTCCAGACTCACCACCGGAATACCTGCGTATTTGATAAACTGCCGGATGTACAGCTCACTGTAATCGTCCTCTTTATTTTTCAGCGAAGGAAAAGTGCGGATGCCGAGTACATCAAAGTACTTCCCCAGAATAGGCGCGGCATCCTTCACATGTTCTACGGTGTTGCCACTCATAATGGCTTCCTCCTCAAACTCCAAGGCCCAACCCTCCTGCCCCACGTTGAACACGATCGTATCCATGCCTAGATTTTTGGCGGCAAGCTGCGTACTCAAGCGCGTGCGCATGCTGGGATTCAAAAATAGCAGGCCCATCGTTTTCCCGGCACCCAACGCACGATCGGCCTGCGGATGCTCTTTGTAGTACAGGGCTTTTTGCACCATGGCATGAATAGACCCTGCATCTGTAGCTGACACAAACTGCTTCATACCCAGGCTGGTTTTCTTAGTTCTATTTGCAAGGCATGTAGCAACTGGTTTGCCTCATCTACCTCCAACGCCAGCGAAGGCAACAGCCGCACGGTATTTGGCTTTGCTTCTCCGGTAAAAATGTGATGCTCAAACAACAGCTTCGTGCGAAGGTCGCGGTGCTCCTCCGGCAGATCAAACCCGATCATGAGTCCCAACCCACGCACAGCTTCTATAGCGTCAATTTTCTTTAATTCGTTTATCCAATACGTGCCCAACTGAGCGGCATGAGTCATCAGGTTCTGCTGATCAATTACCTCCAATACCGCCAGAGCAGCCGCACATGCTAAGTAGTTTCCGCCAAAGGTCGTTCCCAACATTCCGTTCGAAGGCTGGATGGCAGGATGCAGCAACACGCCGCCTACCGGAAAGCCATTACCCATGCCTTTTGCGATGGTGATTAAGTCGGGGCGAATCGCGCTGTGTTGGTGAGCAAAAAATTTTCCGGTTCGTCCGTAACCGGATTGAACTTCATCCAAAATCAGCAAAGCGCCCGCCTGGCGGCAGGCGTGTTGCAGGGCCTCCAAAAAATCAGGTGTCGGCACGTGAATTCCTCCAACGCCCTGAATGCCTTCAATAATCACGGCCGCTACCGACTCATCCACCCGTGTAGCAACTGCCTCTGCATCATTCCAGGGCAGAAACTCGATGGCATGGTCCGCATTAAAGGGTGCCACAATTTTTGGATTATCTGTGGCGGCCACCGCGCCCGAAGTACGACCGTGAAATGCTTTTCTAAATGCCAGGATTTTTTTGCGTTTGGTAACAAACGAAGCCACCTTCATGGCGTTTTCATTTGCTTCAGCCCCGGAGTTGCAAAGAAAAAGTTGATAATCGGGGTAGCCCGAGATTCGCCCCAATTTTTCCGCCAGCTCTACTTGTAGTGGATTTTCAACACTGTTCGAATAGAAGGAAATCCGCTCCAATTGGTTCTTGAGCCGATTAACAAAGTGCGGATGGTTGTGCCCGATGGAAATGACAGCATGCCCACCGTAAAGGTCGAGGTACTTTTTTCCTTGCTTATCAAAAATCCACGAACCTGTAGCTTTTACCGGTTCGATGGGAAACAAACTGTACACATCAAACAGTTTCATTTTCGGATGGTGTTGATTTTATCAAACGAAGTAAGAATTCCCTTGATCAAAGCTGAACTGAGTCCCTGGTGCTCCATTTCATTTAATCCGGCAATCGTGCAGCCTTCTGGTGTAGTGACGCGGTCAATTTCCATTTCCGGATGCGAATGGTTTTTTTGAATGAGCATGGCCGCGCCCTTGGCCGTTTGCACAGCAATTTTTTGAGCTTCCTCGGCATCAAATCCAAGTTGAATGCCCGCCTGTGTAGCCGCACGCAAATAGCGCATGCAAAACGCGATGCCGCTGGCAGCTAACACCGTGGCGGCTTTCATGAGCCGCTCTTCAATAAAAAGTGTTTCACCAAGGCTGTTGAACAACGATGTAACCGCTTCCAACTGCGCAGGCTTTGCGTTTTGCGAACAGATGCACGTCATGGAAGCTCCGATGCCCACAGCAGTATTTGGCATGGCCCGCACAATGGCTACCTGTTTGTTGGTGAGCACCTGCGCAATTTCCTCCATGGAAACACCTGTGATGGTGGAGACCACAATCTTATCTGCCGTTACTGCTTCATCAATCTCTTTCAAAAGTGCACCCAACTGCTTGGGCTGCACAGATAGCATCACCAGCTGCGAACCACGCACGGCCTCGGCATTATTCGTTAACACCCGAAATCCGTGCTGCCGAAAAGTTTCCAGCCTTGCCGGATTTCTGCGCGTCAGGAAGATCTCGCCTGGCTGAAACAGATTGGCTTTATGTGCCCCTTCGGCAATGGCAATACCCAGATTGCCCGCCCCGAGAATACACATGTTTTTTGCTTGGCTCATGGAATGAAGTTAATAGCCCAGGCTCTTTAAAGCTAACCCGGTGGTTTCGTTCCAGCCAAACATCAGATTCATGTTCTGTACCGCCTGGCCGCTGGCGCCCTTCAGTAAATTATCCAGTGCCGAATGAATCACCAGCTGATCGCCCTCCTGCTCCAGAAAGAGCAAACACTTATTCGTGTTGATCACCTGTTTCAGATCAATCATTCGATCCAAGACGTGGGTGAAGGGATGCGACTGATAGTAGTTTTGAAACAACTGCCGATTCTCATTCAACCCAGCAGCCGTTTTCAAAACGGTGCTCGTAAAAATGCCGCGCGTAAAGTCGCCCCGCCAGGGAATGAAGTGGATGGCTGGAAGTGCTGATTGTAAACTTTGAAGCGACCGCTTGATCTCCGCCAAGTGTTGATGTGTAAGAGTTTTATAAGCCGAGATGTTGTTAGCGCGCCAGGTAAAATGAGTCGTATCCTGTAGCTTCTGACCGGCACCAGTTGATCCGGTAATGCCCGTGGTATGCGCTTCACCCAAAAGGCCGGCCTGCGCAAGTGGAAGTAACGATAGCTGGATGGCTGTTGCAAAACACCCCGGATTGGCGATGTTACTGGCAGCCTTAATCTTATCGCGTTGCAATTCAGGCAAGCCGTATACAAACGCACGTCCGGCTACCGACTCGCCCAATCGAAAATCGTTGCCGAGATCAATCAACCGCGTAGTCACTGGCACTTGGTTAGTTGCCAGCCAGTTCTTGCTTTCGCCATGGCCCATGCACAGAAACAACACATCCGCAGCACGCCATTCATCCGTGAAGTGAAGAGTTGTATCACCAGCCAGATCGGGATGGACTTCCGCCACGTGTTTTCCTGCCTGACTTCGGCTTTGCACAAATACCAAATCGACTTGTGAGTGGTTCAACAGCAGTCGAATAGTCTCCCCACCGGTGTAGCCGGCTGCGCCAACAATGCCAGCTGTTATTCGCTTACTCATTTTGGTCGGCCTCC
>JBIIVI010000205.1:0-6467 GCA_044339555.1 Cyclobacteriaceae bacterium
GTTTTGAACAAACAGATTTCCTGGCAGGAGCAGCCACTGCTGAGGCTCGGGGTTGGCATCGTAGGTATGGTGGTGTACACGCTCAGTTCAGTTTACCTGCTCATTTTTTTCTTTCGTTACGTGGTATTATTTGATGTTGGCGGAGACATGGGGGGTATGCTTTGGAGCACCATAATTATCACCCTCGTGATCACCATGTTCATGACAAGCCGCGCATTCTTCTTTAATTGGCGGCAGTCGGCTGTTGATGCGGAACGGCTGAAACGCGAGCGTGTGAAAGCCCAATACGAGAGCCTAAAAAATCAGGTAAACCCGCATTTCCTTTTCAACAGTTTGAACGTGCTCACGAACCTGGTGTACGAAGACCAGGAGCGAGCAGTGCGGTTTATCAAGCAGCTCTCCGAAGTGTACCGCTATGTGTTGGACACTCGCGACAAAGAGGTGGTACCGATCCAGCAAGAGATGGAGTTTGTGGATGCGTACCTGTTCCTGCAACAAATTCGGTTTGGCGATAAACTGCAAGTGGAGCGTGCCGGCCTTACGGCAGCCGGCTCGGTAGCCCCGCTCGCACTTCAGCTCTTGGTAGAGAATGCCATTAAGCACAACGAAATACCTGAAGAGCATCCGCTCCGCATCCGAATCACTCGGGAAAACAACCATTTGGTGGTGGCCAACACTTTACAGAGAAAGGTTCTCTTACCCGAGCCGTCTTCGCGCGTTGGATTGGAAAATCTAAAAAAGCAATACGCATTTCTGTCGGACAAACCCATAGAAGTGGTCGAGCAAGCGGGTGAGTTTATCGTTCGAGTTCCGATCATTAATTAACTCCAGCATGCGCATTCTTTTGTTATTGGTCGCTGGCGCGATGGCGAGTGAGTTGTTTGCTCAAGACAGCGTGTATACGCAGAAATACCTTTCGAGGAGTACCCGGTTTGCCTGGACAACGCTGGGGGTGGAGTGGCTCAGTCTGGGAGGCGGCACCAACACATATGCGGATCAAGGTAATTGGATCCCGTCGTCATTTGGTCGCACTACGTATCCACGCCTCATACATCCCTGTGGGTGAACGCCTGCATGGAAATTTCATAAACGTAAAACAAACATACTTACTTTCGCAGGCATGACCATCCTGATTATTGAAGACGAACCCCAGGCCGCCCAGCGGTTGGAGAAGCTATTGGGAAATATCCAGCCCACTGCGCACGTGGTCGATAAGATCGACTCCGTAAAACGATCTGTAGAATGGCTAAAGACCCATGCGGCTCCTGACCTGATCCTGATGGACATTCAGTTGGCAGACGGTATCAGCTTTCAGATTTTTGAGCAAGTGGTGGTACAGTCGCCCGTTATTTTCACCACCGCCTACAATGAGTTTGCGCTCAAGGCCTTTAAAGTAAACAGTATCGACTACCTGCTCAAGCCGATCGACCCGCCCGAATTTGCTGCCGCCCTCAAAAAGTATGAGACGTTGCAACGGCCGACCGCGCCGGACAAAATGTTGGAAAGCATCGCGAACGCCATGCTGTTGCTCACCCGCAAATATAAAGAGCGCTTTATGGTGAAGGTGGGCGAGCATTTGCGTGCGTTGGAAGTAAGCGAGATTCTGTTTTTCTTTAGTTTGGATAAAGCAACGTTTGCCCAGACCAAGGACGGCCGCAAGCACATCCTGGATTACACCATCGATCAACTGGAGGAAGTACTGGACCCACAGGCGTTTTTTCGCATTAACCGGAAGTACCTGGTGGCGAGTTACGCTATTCAAGACATGATCAGCCACGTAAACAGCCGGCTGAAGTTGGTGCTGAAAACGAGCGATGATCCCGATGTGATCGTGGCCCGAGAACGGGTGCAAGAGTTTAAAGACTGGATGGATCGCTAGCGCAGCAGGAGAAACACATTCAACACCAGGAAAAATCCAAGCTGAATGAAATAGTAGGGTAGCGCGATGCGGTTCTCGGATTGTACATTCAGCAACTGGTAGGCAGTCATCATGACCACGGACGTGAAAAACCAGCCGATGTAGTTCTGCAAGGGCACCGTGTTGTTAGCCCACGACCAGAAATCGTATTGCATGGCAACGGGTTCGATCAGCCAATCAATAAACACGGCCAGCGCCGCGCCCATCAATACTTTTGCCCAAACAGGAATGCGCAACGAATCGGTTAAAGTAGCTACGCAGTAAATGATCAGCAGCCAATTCAGCCCAATGATCACGGGTACATTCAATAGTTTGGGGCCTAGCGTCTGGCCGTAACTATAATCCCCGAAAAGGAAACCATAATTCACCCCCAGGAACTCCACCAAAAACCCGAATCCGAATGTAAAAGTGGCAAAAGCGATGAACGACCGATTTACCTCGCGATGGTTGAGGTAGAGCAAGAAACCGCAAATCAACAAATTAACGGGCGTGAGCAGCCGAAAGTATTCCTGAAAAGGCGAAATCATACCCAGTACGCCCACTATGTGCATCAGCAGCAAACCCACAATCGAATGCTGGGCAATCTTAGAAGTCAGGCGGAGGTAAAAGATACGTATCACGATGCAGCAACAACCAACGGCTCAATTTGTTCGAATCAGTTCGGCAACAATTTTCCCGCTGTTGAGGGCGAGGGGAATGCCGCCACCTGGATGCACACTGCCACCACAGAAAAACAAGTTTTTGATTTTGTTGCTGAAATTCGGGTGCCGCAGGAAGGCTGCAAACCGGTTGTTGGAGCTGGTTCCGTACAGGGAGCCTTGGTACGAACTCGTTCTCGCTTCGATGCTGCGGGGATCCAGGATTTGCTCGCAGCCGATAAGCGGCTCCAGATTCGTTTGTAGCAGCCGGTTTAGCTTTTTTAAGACGTTGGTGCGGCTACGTGCGATCAGATCATCCCAGTCTTGCCCTTTGTTGGCGGGAACATTAATCATCACAAACCAGTTTTCGCAGCCTGTGGGCGCATCGCTTAGCACATACTTGGAAGTGATGTTCACATACACGGTTGGATCATCGCTTAGCGTGTGGGTATCGAACAGCGCTTTGAATTCGGCCTCGTAGTCGGCACTGAAAAAGATGTTGTGAAGGTCCAGCTCCGGAAAGCTTTTGCGAATTCCCCAATAAAAAATAAGTGCCGAACTGGACCGCTCCTGAGCCAAGGTTTTTTCGGGTGCGATCGCGTGAGGGAGTAGTTTTCGGTACGTGTGGTACACATCCATGTTGCTCACCACATAGTCGGCCCGGTGTTGGTCGTGGCCGATGCGGACACCGACCGCTTTATCTTTTTCAACCAGCACTTCCTCTACTTTGGATTGAAAATGGAAGCGAACGCCCAGGTCGCAGGCCAGCTGATGCAACGCCGTTGTGATAGTATGCATACCGCCTTCCGGCAGAAAAGTACCGATGTTAAATTCCAGATGTGGGATGGAGGTAAGGATACCTGGCGCGCTATACGGGTTAGACCCGTTGTAGGTGGCATAGCGATCGAACAATTGCACCAACCGCTTGTCTGGGAGGAGGCGGTTGTTGCGTTCGTGCATGGTTTCGAAGATGCCAAGGCGGGGGATTCGCGGCAGGGCCTTTGCCACCGCGGTGGTTAACCAGGTGCTAACTCGGTGGAGCGAGTGTTGCAAGAAAATCGTGGAGGCGGTATCGTACACAAACTGCGACTTGGCCAGATAGTTTTTGACAACGGTTCCGTCTACACGAAACTGCGTGCGTACTTCTTCGGCAAGCCGGTCAACGTCCGTTGGGGCCTGAAAGCGAGTTCCATCCTCAAAGAAGTAATGGCAGGTGGTGGATAGTTGCCGGTACTGGTAATAGTGGCGCGGATTTTTGCCCGCAGCCACAAACACGGCATCCAGAAAATCCGGCACCGTAAAGAGTGAAGGCCCGGCATCAAAACGAAATCCTGCATGTGTAAACTGTGTGAGCTTGCCGCCCGGGTAGGCATTGGCCTCGAACACCGTAACCGCCAGCCCCTTCGCGCGCAGGCGACAGGCCGCACTTAAGCCGGCTACGCCCGAGCCGATTACAATTACATGCATACTCACGAGGTGTGAAACAAACACCTATCTACAAAGTTTGAAAACGCCAGTGGTTTTTGCGTTCTTTCCAACAGAAACGCAACTGTTATGGCCGAACTGCCCACCACAGAACCGACCTCTGCTTTTTTGCCGCCCCTACCAAATCTCGATGGTCGATGTATCAACTGTGGCATGCCTATCCAGGGGAAGTTCTGTGTAGAGTGTGGGCAGAAGACGCCCGTAAAGCGAATTAACTTCCGGGAAGGCTGGGACGATTTCTGGTCGCATGTGTATGGGTTTGATAGCATGTTTCCACGCACCTTGCGGGACCTCACGCTGCGCCCCGGTCATGCCGCCCGCGAATACATCAACGGGAACAGAGTTAAATACTACAGCCCGTTGGGCTACTTCTTCCTGGTGATCGCGATTTACTTGCTGGTAACGGACTGGTTAGATATTTCTGCCCAGGAGTTAGTAAAGGCCATGGGGGCGTCCAACGCGACACCTAGAAGTGGACAAGACCAGTTCAATTCGAAAACGCTCAACTGGATCAACGATAACCAGCGATTGGTTTCGTTTCTAATGATCCCATTCTATGTGTTGGGCGCCAAACTCTTTTTTCGGAAGGAAAAAATGAATTACCTGGAACACTCGGTGTTGGTCTTTTATACACAAGGGCATTTTCAATGGTTGTCAATCGTGTTTCTATTCACGCTCGCAAGCTTTGGGTACTTTCCCGGTTTTTTTCTATTTGTGGCGATACAAGTTCTCTACTATTCATTTGCGTGCGTTCAGCTTTATAATAGTTACCGACCCTGGGTGGCGTTTACCCGCGGTATCTTCGTGAATGTGTTTTTCTGGATTTCATTCATAGTGGTGATCTCTCTGGTAATGGCCGCGGCCCTTATGATGAGCCCTGAGTTGCTGGAGCAGATACGTCCGTCTAACAATTGAGCAGAGACGTTTTAAGTTGTCGAACTAGATCGTCCCGTTCAAGTGTTCGGCCAAAAGCCGGTGAAAGTGATGAGTGCCCGTTTCGCGGGTAACCGAGTAACGACCGTGCGTGTAAAAACGTGAGCGGATACCGCGCTGTACTTGTTGTACCACATCTTCATCCTCCATTTCTACCTGATGAAGGTTGGCGCCTGCGCCTTCCATCAGTTTTTCTTCCCGCCACACATAAGTGATGAATGAAACTTTCGTGCGATTTGCGGAGAGTGGCTTCACTACGTTGATGGACAGTCCCCACGGATAAAAATTGAACATGATGTTAGGGAATACCCAGAAATAGTATCCGGCAATTTTTTTGCCATAGTCCGGCGAGTCCGTTGGCAAATCAAAGCTGGCATCCTCCTGGCGCGCCACACCCACTTGAAGATTAGCGAGTGGAAACAATTCGGTGGTGTAGGCACTGTAGTCGATGATGGTATTCAAACCGGCATGGACAAAAGGAATATGAAAACCTTCGAGGTAGTTTTCGCAGTAGAGCGCCCAGTGTGCATCCACCAGATAGTCGCGCGAGAGATCGGGTCGAAACTTAAACTCATCGAACGGCATCCAACTGACGCGTTTTTCCAGTTCCTGAAAGTAGCGACCGGCTTCGTGCCGCGGTTGCAGCGAGGTAAACAACCATTTGCCAAGCTGAAACAGCGGCAAGCTCTTCAGGTTATCGGCAGCTGAAGGAAAGTTCTCCACCTCCTTAAACTCGGGCATGGCGGCAAAGGTGCCGTCCAAAGCAAAGCGCCTCCCGTGATATTTGCAGCGTAAGTCGTTGAGTTTGCACGGCTTTTCCACCACCAGGTTGCCGCGGTGCGTGCACACGTTGGAAAGACAATGAACCTGGTTTTGCTTGTCGCGTGTTAATAAAAGCGGCTCCGCTAAAAATTCGTCCAGTAAGGTGAAGGGCAACGCAGAACCTGCAAATGGAATTTGATCGGTATCGCCCGCAAATTGCCAGCTGGCCGCAAAGATCTTGTTTTTCGATGCCTCCCACCATTCGGGCTTCAGGTAAAAGTCAGTCGAAATGGTTTTCGCCTGGGCGATGTTGCTATCGATGAAAAACGGGGTCATGCTGAAATTTCCTAAATTTAAGAAAACACGGGGGATGTCAGCAGGCAGACAAACTCCGATCGCGCGCAAGCCGTTTTGTAATTATGAAAAGTGCAATCAAATTTTTGAATCTCAGCGCGCGTCTGGTGGCGGCTATCATTCTGCTACAGACGTTGTACTTCAAGTTTACAGGTGCATCGGAGTCCATCTACATTTTTTCAACTATCGGTATGGAGCCGTGGGGGCGCTGGGTGGTGGGAACCTTGGAGTTGGTGGCCGGCACGTTGTTGTTGATTCCGGGAACCGCTGGGCTGGGAGCGCTACTTGCCGCAGGTCTCATGGGGGGTGCCATCGGTATGCACCTTACGATTCTCGGATTTGAAGTCCAAAACGATGACGGCTATTTGTTCTTTCTG
>JBIIVI010000206.1:0-6465 GCA_044339555.1 Cyclobacteriaceae bacterium
CAAAAAGTGAAATAAGACGATGAAAAGGTATCTACTATTATTATTTTCATTTACATCAATTGGTATTCTGGCTCAACAATGGACGGGTTCATCTGGAACGACTGGACTTATCTCCAGGCAAGATAAAGTTAGGGTTGGTACGGGCCCTCTTTATCTTGATTGGACCTTTCAGCAAAACTGGGGCGGAAATGCAAGCCTATGGGCTGGATACATAGGATTCAACGCTTTTCGAAACAACAATGACGTGAAGGACAAGTATTTCGGTGAAAATATGTACACCAGTAAACTGGCCTTTGAAGGATCTTATGCGGGATTTAGGTGGCTGTATCGAGCACCTGTGAATAATGACAGCGGTGGACAACACACTCTTTCTGAAATAATGACGCTTACGGGTGATGGTAATTTGGGGGTTGGAACTAATTGGCCGTTGAGCAGGCAGACAGTACAAGCGACAGTTCCGTCAGGTGGAGTAGGATACCCACTCTCAATAGTAACAATGGCACCGGATGCGTCAAGCAATACGGGTGTAGGGATATCATTCTATCCTAGCGGAAATGGAAACGATGCCCAAAGGGCTCCACAAGCAAGAATAACTGTAAAACAGAGTTACTACGGAGTTAGGCCTTATTTTAGTATCTCGACCACTCAGTATGAGTCACCCTACACCCAATTTGTAGAAAGATTAACTATCGACCCTCACGGCAACGTAGGCATCGGCACCACCAACCCCCAACAAAAACTCCATGTGAAAGGCACCGTGTACTCCACCGAGGTAAAAGTGGATGTAGCCGCAGGTACTGGCCCCGATTACGTGTTTGCGGCCAACTATCAACTACCAACTTTGGACTACATCAAATCCTACATTGCCCAACACCAACACCTTCCCGAAGTGCCTTCTGCCAAAGAGATGGAGGCCAATGGTGTGAATTTGGGTGAGATGAATTTGGTGTTACTCAAAAAGATTGAGGAACTCACGCTCTATCAATTTCAGCTGTTAGATAAGATTGAGTTGCTCGAGGTTAAGGTGAGTGAGCTGAGCACAAAATCCCCCAAGTGAAAAACCGCTAAAAATGATAAATAGAATTTTACTTCTTTGCTGCTTGCTGTTTGGTAGCCTAAATGGCTGGGCTCAAAATTCATATCCCGCAACCGGTAATGTTGGTATCAACCTCGGTGGGTCTGGCTCACTAAACTCCCTCCAAATCGGGCCGAACCCAAGTGGATGGAGTGGTAACGACTTGGTTGTTACGAACTCCCAAGGCGGGTTTGCTTTTTTTACTGGGGCGACAGAAAGCTACATTTGGGGATCCAAACCGATATCGATTCGACCAAATGGTACTCAGGCGCTATGGGCTCAGCCCGATGGGCGCGTAGGTATTGGTACCATTTCGCCCCAACATCGCCTTGACGTAGCGGGGGCCGTTCGAACCAGTAGTTTTTTCTATCTCACTAACGTTGGCACCACTGGTAACCAAGGCATTTCAGCGGATGATGCTTTCGGAAGCACGGTGTTTTCAATAACCCGGCAGCCAAATAACGAAACCCGGTTCCAAAGTTTTGGCTACCACACCTTCTTCAGCGGTGGTAGTTCAGGATCCGAAAAAATGCGAATCACCGAGTCGGGGAGTGTTGGGATTGGTACATCTAATCCGGCGGCGCGACTCTCAATCAGAGCCAACACCCAATCGCAAGGCTTAATCGTAGCTAATTGCGACACTCAGGGCTACCAGACGCATTTGGGTTTTACGACCGCAGATCAGGGGAGGATCGGCTTGGCCCCCGAATCCTATCTCAATTTGTACAATAATGGAAGATGGAATTTTAATTCCGGAAACACCAGCGCTCAAACGCAACCGATCTCTTTTAGTACAGACGATCTCGTACGCATGACGATCGCCACAAACGGAAATATAGGCATCGGCACCACCAACCCCCAGCAAAAACTCCATGTAAAAGGCACCGTCTACTCCACAGAAGTAAAAGTAGATGTAGCCGCAGGTACGGGTCCCGATTACGTGTTTGCAGCCAACTATCAACTACCCACTTTAGACTACATCAAATCCTACATTGCCCAACACCAGCACTTGCCCGAAGTGCCATCCGCGAAAGAGATGGAGGCGAATGGCGTCAATTTGGGTGAGATGAATCTGCTATTGTTGAAGAAGATTGAGGAGTTGACGCTGTTCGTCATTCAACAACGAGAAATAATTGGTTCTCTTGAGAAGGAAGTAAAACAGTTAAAAGAATCTAAGAAATGAATACCTGGAAACCATTTCGAGTTGCCTTAGTATTTCTGACTTTGTTGGTCCATTCGCAAAGTTATATTGCCGTGGCTCAAATTTCTGATCAGGTGAGAGCCCTTTTGCCAAAACCGGTGCCGAATTCTCCTAATGTCACCGCTTTTCAAAAATATGGGAATCACGATGTTAGTTTTTATAACGGCCTACCAGAAATAAACATTCCGCTGTTCGAAGCAAAGAGCGGATCGCTGAGTGCGCCTATTACGTTACGTTATCATGCCTCTGGCATTAAGTATACCGACCAGGCAAGTTGGGTTGGTTTAGGATGGTCGCTTAATGTGGGGGGTCAAATATCGAGGGAGTTACGCGGTAAGCCGGATGAGCAAGACTTTTACTCCGCAACCTTGATTAGTAGTCCGTCCTATTGCAGCAATTATGACTACATCAAGAAGGCGGCAACCGGCGTCACCGATCGGGAACCTGATTTATTTTCCTATAGCTTTCCTGGTAAGTCTGGAAAATTCATGTTAGGACAGCCGGTTGCCACCGATGGCAGGCCTTATTTTCTGATTCCTTACGAGCCAATTTTAATGGATATCGACTATGCCTCATTTGCATTCGACAAATTTACAATCCGTGACGAGCTAGGTAATGCGTTTGTTTTCGGAAAGAATAATGCCGGGCAGCAGGTTCGAGAAACCGCCACAAGCAGCAATGGCGGAGTAACTTCCGGCCCTGCCAGCAGCACGTGGTATTTAACGCATATGGAGTCGCCAAATTCTGATGATCAAATTTCTTTTACTTACCAGGATATCGGGCTAAGCTCTATTGAAGATGTATCAAGTCAAATAACAATTATTGACCAATGTGATAATACTACCAACGGTCAGAATTATATTCCTTGTTCAGTTTTTAACAACACCGCAAATACAATTTTTTCCTCAACAACCGTGGGTCAACTTGGAAATGACGAAATCGTATTTGAGACAGGAAAAGTAAAATTTGTTGCCTCATCGCAAGTAAGACTTGATCAATTATCACCGGGTAGCCTGAGAGCACTGGATAGGATTGAAATCTATGCTAAAGTCAACGGTTCATACTTCTTGCGAAGAACAATTCAGTTTGTTTTCTCCTATTTTAAAAACAGTGCCAATACATTGAATTTGAGACTGAAGCTTGACGGCATCCGGGTGCTAAATGCAAGTGGCCAAACGATAGAGAAATATGACTTCGTTTATTACACCAACAGTTTTTCTTGGGACACGCCAACAAATTCTTTTCGAAGAGATTTGCAAGGGTACTTCAACAATAAGCCGAATTCAAACTTGATTCCGGTCACCTCGAATGTTTCCTATCAGTCGACAATCGCTGCAACTCCTACAACCATTACAATTGGTGGAGCAAATCGATCAACTGATACTACTTTTTTGAAAGAGGGTGTTTTGAAACGGATAACATATCCTACAGGAGGATATTCGGATTTTGTTTTTGAACCACATCAATACCTTGAGGGAAGCGCCGTGATGTACCCGGGTGGACTACGAATCCGGCGAATTGCAAATTCGGATGGCAATACGATTTCGTATCGAACATTCAAATATGGGCAGAATGAATCTGGCAATGGAACAAAAAACTTTTTAGCGCAGCGGGCCTTTTTTACCAACGAACAATTAAATTTTTCGCTAAACATACCGCCTTCGTTAGGCTCGAAAAAGGAACGAGTCCGGATGTTTTTTTCCGCACCTACAATTGCATTGAATGCCGAAGAAGGTTCCCCCGTGGTCTATCAGCAGGTGAGCGAGTACACGGGGCTGTTAGGTGATAACGCTGGAAAAATATTGTATGAGTACGATTGGAATAGTTACATGGCTGATGAACTAATTATTATTCCGGTGGTTAATCGGAGCTACCGAAATAGTAATGGTTGGCGTAGGGGTAAGCTAACGATGGTGAGAAAATTTGATAAAAATGGATCAATTGTTTCAAAAACGGCTACTTGGTTTACACTTTCAAAAGAGGAAAATAAAACCGTTGGATTGGGAGCAACAAGCTTTAGAAACTCGCTGACAAGTTATTACGCCTATTTTAATAATTGCGTGAACGAGTATGGCCAAACAGTGTTTTTAGACGACTATAAGTTCGCAGATATTAAGCAGCGATCAGGGGCTTTGCGGCCGCAGACTATCACGGAGGAGTCTTTTGAGATAAGTACAAACCGATTAGTGGTGAAAACAATCAACTACCAGTATACGACAAACTTCCTTCAACAACGCGAGGTAAGCCAAGTGCAAAGCGACACACGTATAACCACCACCACCAAGTACCGATATCCATTTGATTATAATTACTATGCCGGTGAGACAGGCGTTGGGCTTGCGCTGCAAACGATGGTAAACAAAAACATGGTGGCAACACCAACGGAACAATATACTACTCGTTACGATGCCGCTCAAAATGCTTCTTTTGTAATAGGTGGTCAATTGAGTCAATATGCGCTTAACCCCGCCAATTCATCTCAAATCATTCTTGCAGATGTCTATTTGTTTGAAGCCGATGCACCCATCTTGGAGAGTAGTTTTTCGCCCTCAAGCAAGGTAGGTACGAGCTTTGTTTTTGACAGTCGCTACAAACCAACAATCAAGATAAATTATGACGACCGGGGAAACGTAGTCCAAACACAAGAGTATGACAATCTTAAAGGCGGTTATCTATGGGGCTATGACAAAACCAGAGTCATTGCTGATGCTGTGAATGCCGGGGCGAGTGGCGCTGTTGAGATATTCGTCCAGAATTTTGAAGAAAGTCTTGGGTCGGGTGTAGACTATCCGCATACGGGCCTACGCTATTATCAGGGCGACTATCTGTGCCTTTTCACTCCGCCAAATTCGCGCAGTTACTTGGTCGACTACTGGTATTGGGATGGCGCGAAGTGGGTATTCACATCCAAACCGTATTCAGGTGCCACTGTATTGAGTGAAGGAACTGCGATTGACGATGTTCGAGTTTATCCAACAGATGCCCAGATAAAGAGCTATACCCATGATCCTATTTGGGGGATCACTTCGGTAATTGATGCCAACGGACGCACTCAGTACTACGATTACGACTCCTTCGGCAGACTTGTAACAATCAGAAATGATAAAGGCGGCATCGAGAAGCGGTTTACCTATCAATACAAACAGTTTTGACACTTCGGTCATGAAAAATTTAACGCGATACCTACTATTTGGACTGGTAGTATGCTACTCCCAGTTGGCTGCTCAATCGCTTCCTTTCAAGGTTGATATTCCACCGGCAGCCCCGGGAACCGTGGTAGAAGCAAACAATTCAATTACCATTACAAACTTTCAAAGTGCTCCGGGTGCTTCACACACGTTTCGAATACTTTCCAACCGGTATGCAAACGATCCCGCGCCCGCGCAGAACAATTATAACTTCATCAAGACCGAGGAGAGTTTTTTTGATAATTTTTCTTCAACAGCGCTAACAAATGCCAACCCCGACCGAAAATCGGTTAGCTATCAATACGTGGATGGCCTGGGGCGGTTGATCCAAAAAGTAGACACGAAAGCTAGCCCAGAGTTCCGCGACATCGTTCAGATTATTGAATACGACCGCTTTGGACGCGAAGGAAAAAGTTACCTGCCGTTTACATTATACAGCGATGGCGCATTTCTTTCAAACGCTGTTGCCGAACAAGGCAATTTTTACAACGCGGCCACAGCATTCAATCGAAGGGTTAAGAGCGATACCCATCCATTTGCGACTGTTACTTTCGATGACTCGCCCCTAAATCGGGTCGTAAAGCAAGGGCAACCGGGGGCACTTTGGCAGCCCGCCAATAACCGGGCCATCGAAAAAGAGTACCTGGTAAACGTAGCAGGTACCGTGGCAGGGTCTGAGCAGATTGTAATCTGGAAGCTTCAGGCGGTAACCCTTAATGGTAACACCGAGTATTTGATTGTTAATTCGGGAAACTATGAATCCGGCTCACTGTTTGTAAACGTTACGCGAGATGAAGACAAGCACGTAGTGCGCGAGTATATCGACAAGCAGGGGCGAGTGGTTGTTAAAAAGCTACAGTTGGCAGATGTTCCAGCGATTAATAACGATGTAGATTGGGTGATTACCTACTACGTCTACGATGAATTCGACCGCTTGCGTTTTGTGTTGCAGCCCAAGTTTATCGATCGGTTAGCCGTTTATACCGGATTGGCTTCCAACG
>JBIIVI010000396.1:0-6461 GCA_044339555.1 Cyclobacteriaceae bacterium
TTACGGTTACAGGCAACGAAGCGTGCGGTTCGATTACTTTTTCCAGTCTCACGAATAATACACTCGTTATTGACGGAACAAATTCGCTCACCGTATCCGGCAATCTTGTGGGAGGAGGAGCTGTCCAAACTCAGATTTCGTACACGGGCGGGGGCTTGCTTCGGGTGGGCGGAACCATGTTTGTGCCTGCCAGTGGAACGATCAATACAGTAACCGGCAGCCGCTTCGAGTACATCGGAACAACTCAAACTGTAACAGCCCTTGCGTATAACGACCTGATTCTTTCTGGCTCGGGGGTGAAGACCTTGGGTGCCACCACCACCGTGGGCAGGAACCTTACGATTAACGCCACGGCATTTAATGTTTCAGGTCAATCGCTTACGGTGAATGGCACAACCACGGTGAATTCCGGTGGTTCGATCAATTTCGTAACTTCAGCCACAGGCACAAAGCTCTTCACCGGCCTCGTTACCATCAATTCAGGAGGTACCTGGAACAACGCGATCAACGAGGGCTTCACCTTTCAAGGCGGTATCACAAATAATGGGTCGGGCAACTGGACAGGCGGTACAGCCGGAACCTATCTCTTTAACACCAACACGCAAACCATTACGGGTGAGGTAAACGCACCCACGGTAACGGTTACGGGCGGAGCGATCGATTTGATCAATAACGGGACACTCACTGCGAGTGTGGCATTGGGTGGTACCGGAGAAATCGTGCAAGGCGCGGGTGCAACACTTACGCTCGGCGGTACCTCAACCATTACCGGGTTTACCGTTACAGCGAGCGGCAACACGGTGAACTATACCGGCGCAGCCCAAACGGTACGTGCGGTGAACTACCAAAATTTAAGTTTGTCCGGAAGCGGTGCAAAAACGCTTGCTGTTGGCACTGCGAATATCGCGGGTAACTTTACGATTGGCGGAACCGCAACGGCGAACGCCGTGGTTGGCTTAACGATTGGGGGCAACGTGGCTCTCAATGGCGGTACGTTTACCGGTGGCGCTTTCACGCACACGGTTGGGGGCAACTGGCTCACGAATGGCGGCGTTTTCGCTGCCGCGGGTTCAACGTTGGTGTTTAATCGGGCCGGTGGCCAAACGATTGGTGGCAGTGCAGCTTCAAACTTCGATAACGTAACGCTGGCGGGATCGGGCACAAAAGCTTTTGCGCAGGAGCTGGACGCAACTGGTAATTTGCTCATCAATTCTGGTGTGGTTGCAGATCTGGGCGCACTTACTTCACACAGTGCAAACCGGCTGCGTTTGGGCGGAGTATCCGTGCCGTCGGGGATCTGGGGCAGCGTGGCATCCCCAGCGAATCCGCCCAATGAAAGCGATATCTTTTTTACGTCTTCTTCCCCTGGAACCATCGCCATTGCGGCGGGTGGATTTACCTATTACGCGCGGGCGTCCACCGATTGGAATATCGCGACAACCTGGTCTACCGTTGATCATAGCAGCACCACCAACGACGGCACATTTCCCACGGCTAGTGATGAAGTAGTGATTGGCGGCGGTTTCTCGGTAACGGTTACCGGTGCAGAGAGTGCAAGTCAAGTCTCGTTCAGCCAAACGGCTGCTTTGGCGAATCAGTTGATTATCGGAGGTACAAACTCCCTGGTTGTTAGTGGAACGATCACGTTGCCACGCAATGGAAATTCCAACACATTGGCGGTAGGGGCGGGAAGCGTCACCGCGGGGAATGTTACCTTTACCACCGGCAACGGGTCGGGGGTGCATCAAGTTACACTGACCACCGGCACACTGGTGGTGAGTGGCAACGTTACGGGCATCGGCAACAGCAGTGCAATCACCTACGCCGGTAGCGGCCTCGTTCAGGTAGGCGGCACGATGTTCGCTGCCGGCAGCGGCTTACTAACTACCGTTGAGGATGCCCGGTTTGAATACACGGGCGGAAGTCAGACCGTGCAGGCGCTGGGTTACGAGGATTTAATTTTGTCCGGCAGCGGTACCAAAACGCTTGCCGCCACAACCACACTGAACGGCAATCTCACGATTAATACGACCACCTTTAACGTGGCCGGCGTTTCGCTCTCAGTTGCGGAGGGAACGACAGTGAATACCGGCGGGACATTGGCTTTTGTGACTTCGGCCGCGGGTACAAAAACGTTTACCGGACTGGTAACGGTGAACACGGGTGGTACTTGGAACAATGTGGTGAACGAAGGCTTTACATTTCAGGGTGGCATTACAAACAATGGTGGCACCTGGAACGGGGGAACCGCCGGCACCTATTTGTTTAACACAACTCAAACGATCTCAGGTATAGTAAATACCCCCACACTTACGGTTACGGGGGCGACGGTTGATTTGAACAATAACGGCACGCTAACCGCGACCGTTGCATTAAGTGGCACGGGCGAAATTGTGCAAGGCAGTGGAGCTACCTTGAATTTGGGGGGCACCTCCACGATTACAACCTTTACTGTGAGCGCCGCCGGAAACACAGTACACTACACCGGCGCTGCTCAAACAGTGCGGGCAGTAAACTACCGTAATCTGGGGTTATCCGGCAGTGGCATAAAGACACTGGGGGTTGGCACCACAAACATTTCTGGCAACTTGATTATGAGCGGCACCGCCAGCGCAACGGCTGTGGTTGGTCTCATCGTGAGTGGCGACTTCACACTTGGAACGGGTACTACATTTACGGCCGGGAACTTTACGCACCGGGTGGGTGGCAATTGGGCGAATAATGGCGCAACATTCAACAATGCGGGCAGCACGATTGTGTTTGATGGTACTGCGCAGACGATTGGAGGAACCAGCTCACCCCTTAGCTTCGAGAACCTTACATTTAGCGGAACCGGGGCAAAGACCTTTTCGCAAGTGACCAATGTTGCTCTAACGCTCTCTGTAAACACCGGTGCCACTGCAGGATTGGGCGGATTTAATCATACAGCCAATGCACTTCGCCTTGGCGGAGGCCCGGTGCCGTCGGGCAGTTGGGGTGGAACCGGCTCTGGTGCAACATTTGAGAATGCGACGTTTTTTGTTTCAGGAGCCGGCATCGTTACGGTGGCGACCGGGGCCTTCACGTTTTATTCCACTGACAATGGCAATTGGAACTCCACAAGTACTTGGTCCACAGTAGGGCACGATAGCGATGTTAACCTTGCAGGTACTTTTCCCGGACTTACTGACGAGGTCTTTCTTGGAGGTGGTTTTACCGTAACGGTAACGGCCAATCAACCGTGTGGCGCGGTAAGTTTCGATGCAACAGCTGCAACTACTAATCAACTGATCATCAACTCGGGTGTTACCCTTACTGTGACCAATGCCGTAACGATTCCCCGCAATGGTGGTTCCAATACGCTCGCAGTAGGCGCTGGTATTTTGACTGCGGGCAGCCTCGACTTTCCCACCGGCACCGGTGCCGGGGTTCAACAACTTACATTGTCCACGGGTACCGTTACGGTTTCCGGCAATGTTATCGGTAGTGGTACAAGCAGCACGATTGCCTACTCGGGCAACGGAGTTTTTCAAGTGGGCGGCGCGATGTTTGCTTCAGGTAGCGGAACGTTGAGCACGGTGGCAGGCAGTCGGTTCGAATACAACGGAGTTGCACAAACGATACAGGCCCTTAGCTACCGCGATTTGATTCTCTCCGGGTCTGGAATAAAAACGTTTACAACCACAGCAACCGTAGTTTCCGGCGCGCTTTCCGTAAACGCTGTAACTGTTAATGTTCCCGGACTTTCCTTAACCGTTTCCGGCACAACCACAGTAAACTCCGGCGGTACCCTCGCTTTCGTTACCTCAGCAGCGGGTACCAAACTCTTTACCGGCCTCGTTACGATTAATAGTGGTGGCACCTGGAACAACGTCATCAACGAAGGCTTCACTTTTCAGGGTGGCATCACAAATAATGGAACATTTACCGCGGGTACAGCTGGCACGTACTTATTCAACACCAGCTCACAGCCGCTCACCGGCACGTTTATTTTGCCGTCCGTTACCGTTACGGGTGCAGCGGTGGCGCTTACAAACAACAATACCCTTACGGTGAATACTGCACTTGCAGGCACCGGGCGCATCACGCAGGCGGCCGGGGCAACATTAAATGTCGCGGGTACGTCCACCATCGCAAACATGACCGCAACCGCCACGGGAAACACGGTGAACTTCTCTGCTGCGTCCGGCACTCAGAATATCAACAATGTGAATTTTTTTAATCTGGTGCTCTCGGGCGGAGGCACGAAGTCTTTTCAAACGGGTACCACAACGATCTCGGGCAACTTTACGCTTTCGGGTACGGCAGTCGCAACGGCCGCAGCGGGTTTATCCATTTTGGGTACGGTAACACTGGGCAACGGTACCACCTTTACTGGCGGTGCGTTTAACCATAATGTGGCGGGCGACTGGATAAACAACGGGGCAACTTTCAATAATACCTCAAGTGCCATAACGTTAAACGGCACGGCTCCGCAAGCGATTGGTGGTTCTGCAACCACCGCATTTAATGACCTTACGTTGAGCGGTGCGGGCGCAAAGACGTTTGGCGTATTAACGGTGATTGGTGCAACACTTACTATAAATACCGGGGCCGTGGCCAATTTTGTGCCTACGCTTACCCATTCGGCAAGCGTACTGGTGCTGGCGGGTGTAACTCAACTTACTGGTACCTGGGGTGCAACGGGCTCCGGAGCTGCAAATCTAAATGACACCTTCTTCTCTGGCCCTGGGCTTGTGCAGGTTGGGTTTGACGTATTTTATTTGCGGCAGACCGGGGTTTGGAATGATTTCAATTCATGGTCGGATACTGGCCACGCGGGCCCGGTGAACCCGGCTAATGCTGTGCCCGGCGTTGACGATGTCGCAGTTATTGGAGGAAATTTTACGGTTACAGTATCTACTGCTGAAACGGTATCGAATCTCATTTTTGATCAAACTACCGGATCTACCAACACGGTTACGATCAACGGTGGTGCATCGTTGAGCGTGTTGAGTTCGGTAAGTATTCCACAGAATAATATTTCAGGGGCAAACGTGTTGAACGTGGGCGCGGGTACCCTTACAACGGCCAACATTAATTTCACCAATGATGCGGGCGTGGGCGCTCATTCTGTAACGATTGGTTCCGGAACCGCTGTCGTTACCGGAAGTATTAATGGTGTTGAGGCTGCGAGTACGGTTACAGTGGCGTCTGGCGGCACGTTGCGTTTGGGGGGTGCGATTTTTACTCCTACCCTCGGTACGCTTACAGCTTCGTCTGGCAGTTTTGTTGAGTACGATGGTGTTGATCAAACCATACAACCCCACACCTACAATGGGCAGCTACGACTTACGGGTTCGGGCACCAAGTCACTTGCGGCAAACACCACCGTGGCTGGTAGTTTATTTGTAGGCGATAACGCTACTTTCTCGGTAACTGGATTTGATTTGGTTGTTTCAGGTACTACCACGGTGGGCACGGGTACAGGGGGCTCAATCATTTTTCAAACATCTGCCACCGGCACAAAGACGTTTGGTGGGCTCGTTACCATCAGTGCAAACGCCAGTTGGAGCAATCCAATTGCTGAAGGCATTTTCATTCAAAACGGCATCACAAACAATGGAAATTTCTCATCGGGCACGGGCATTTACACGTTCAACACAAATGCGCAAGCGCTAACCGGCACGTTCGTTCTCCAAACCGTTACGATTACGGGAATCAACCTTACGAACACAAATACGCTGACCGTAAATGGCGTGCTGGGCGGCACGGGCACCATTACGCAAGGCACCAACGCGGTGTTGAACATAAGCTTTTCTTCGGTCTCCGTAACCGGGTTTAATGCTACTGCAACCGGCAACACCGTGAATTATACCGGGGCCACACAAACAGTGCGCGGTGGCAATTATTTTAACCTAATCCTTTCCGGCTCGGGCACAAAAACCCTGAATGCCGGAACTACTGCCATTGCCGGTAATTTCACGGTGAGCGGATCGGTTACAACTACGGCGGTGACGGGTCTTACCATCGGTGGGTCCGTTTCTTTGGGTGGTACAAGTTTTACTGCGGGCAACTTTACACACAGTGTCGCTGGAGATTGGAACCTGGTGAGTGGTAGTTTTGTCAGCACCGGTAGCACCATCAACTTCAACGGCACTGCGTTACAAACCATTAGCCCGGCGCAAAATTTTAATAACCTCTCCATCAACAACTCCTCGCTCGCGGGCGTGGTTTCCGCTTCAAACCAGACGGTGAACGGTGCCTTTACCAACAACGGGCGGCTCACAGTGCCAGGTTTGTTCTTGAACGGAGACGTAACACTTGGCGCTTCGTCAACCACCAACGTTCCCGTGTTCTCAATTACCGGCGGGGTCGATCAGAATTTCTCGGCTAATGGTTTGACCCTGGGTGACATTGACGTGATTAAGTCGGGTGGAGATTTGATTTTAACCACCCCATTGAATCTGGAAGGTGTTCTGTCGATTCAATCTGCAACCACA
>JBIIVI010000207.1:0-6438 GCA_044339555.1 Cyclobacteriaceae bacterium
TGTGCTTGAATTACGGTTGCGTACTATGGTTATCGCTGGAGTTGACTTACCTGCCACAGGCTTTCGAAGCATTGGAAGCAAAGTCGCGTTTGGTAAATCAAGTTCAATTCGCATGCCTATCGTTACCAGGCATAGCATGTTTTTTTGTGACCGGTTGCCTCCATTTCATCCCAAACAAAAAACTCACCGCATTAAACGGACGGATAAACGCCAGATAAAGTACAACACAGAACGCAAGCGTAAGAAAAGCGATGGTCCAATATTTGGCCGAAATACTCCACGGCAATTGGCAGATGTAGTAGCCGATAGCGATGATCACGGTTTGGTGTAGGATATAGAACGGGTAAAGTCCCTCGTTGATTCGACTGAGCCAGGGGTGCGGCCGGTTGAGATAATGCTGACCCCACGCAATGATGGTGATGACCGTAAACCAGCTTACAAAAATGGACAGGCGATCAAAAAAATCACCAATGACTTCCGCCTCCCAAGGCAGCTGAATTAAACCACGAAAGTGAAAATAGCATATGTAGAAAGGAACCAGCGCGAGCAGCATCGCGACCAAAAAATGTTTGCGATGGAGGCCCAACGACTTCCATAAAGAAGGAATCGCATACGCGATCATACCCGCTAGAAAAAAGCCAAAGTAGAAAACAAAGTACGCCCAGTCGTGCACGAGGTCATGGGTCTCTTCCGGAAAAAACGGACGCAACAAAAACTGACTGTTCAGCAGCAACAGGGCCGGTATGAAGAGTATAGCCGCAGGTGATGATAGCAACCAGGTGCATTTCTCGCGAAATGAGTTCGAACGTTCGCTCCGCAGGTATTTGAGCAACGGAAGCGCCAGCAGTGAAAAGGCAAAAAGGTATAGAATGAACCAGAGGTGATGCCAGCTCAGACTGCCGCCTTCCGGGTAAGGTTTAAACTGAAACACGGTCTTGTAGAATTCCCAATAGCCGGAGAATTGATCAATGCGCTCGTAGTAGATCTGGGGTGGCACGATAACGAGCATACCAAAAACCAACGGAATAAAAAGTCTACGAAACCGTTCACTGGCAAATTGTGCAGGAGTTCGTTTGCCGAGCGCCATGTAGGTGCCTGCACCCGAAATAAAAAGCAACAGCGGCATCCGGAAATAATGCGACCAGATCATCCAATACTGGAATGACACGGTAGTTTCGTTGTTCTTTACATGCCAACCCCAGGTGTTGAACCACATGCCTGTGTGATAAAACAGAAGAATAAGGATGGCGATGAAGCGCAACCAATCGAGGTCGTGGCTGCGGGTGGTGGTAGGGGATTGCATTTCGGTATTTCTTTCCGGCAAATAAACGAGCCAACCGTGGGCGGTGCCGCCCGAGTTTATAGGCTAGAAGGCCGACATTATAAAGTCGAACGCCACTCCGAGCTCCAGGTGTCCTACACCTTGGAGGTGTAGGACACCTCACAATCCTTTTTGCGTTTTGCCTGTCAATCACTAATTTTTGATGTGTTTTTGACTGAAGGAGGCATTTATCATGTATACAACCGCGGCAATAACCGTGAGCCGATTTTCCTTCGAACCGAGAACTATTCATATTTCGTTACAAACATTGATCGATTTTTGACGCCCGTCTGTGATTTATTGGCTTGGTGCTTGATGCCCAATCATTTTCACCTGCTGATTCATGCCAATGAAAAATCTGTCCCAATCATCAAAGACGGCAGTTTTGAGCGGCAGCAGTTCTCACAGGGGATAAAACAGCTTTTGAGCTCGTATACAAAGGCCATCAATAAACAGGAAGGAAGAACCGGTAGTCTCTTTCAACAAAAGACGAAAGCACTTTTGACTGAGGGTGAACACGCTCACACTGCCTTTCACTACATCCACCAGAATCCGATAAAGTCTGGTTTGGTTGAAAAAATGGAAGACTGGCCGCACAGCTCCTTTACAGAATACCACGAGCCTGTAGCGAAAAATTCGATTTGTAATATCAAACTTGCAATCGAATTGTTAGACTTAGACCTATCCCGGTTTTATCACGAGTCTTACAAAGTATTGAAATAGGTGTCCTACACCTTGGAGGTGTAGGACACCTAGCTTGAACGCCACTCCGAGGGCGTTTGCCCCGTAATCTTCTTAAAGGCCGTGTTGAAAGATGACTTGGACAAATAACCCACCTGCTCGGCAATTTCTTCCACTTTCAAATGGGGCTGGTCGCGCAGGCGCGCCTGGGCTTCCTGCACGCGGTACTCGGCTGTCATTTCAAAGAAATTCTTCCCGAGCCCCTCGTTAATCACTTGCGACAGCTGGTGCGTAGAAATTTTCAAGCGGGTGGCTAAATCGGCCAACGAAAAACCAGGCTGTAAAAAGGGTTTCTCTCGCTGCATGTAGTCGCGCAACGCGGTGAGCAATTGCTCGCGCTCACTGGCGGACACCAGCGCGTTTTTGTAGCGGGGGTGATCAGCCAAATGCGGCCGCTGAAAGAAACCGGATTGCCTGACCACCTGAAAACTTACTAAGTAGATAGCAAACGAAATGTATGCAGCAAAAACATGGTCGCCCGTGTCGTCAGGATAAAACAGTTTCACAATAAAGATAAACAGCACGATGAATGCCGATTGGATGACACCCGACCGAAGCTGGCGAAGCAACGGGTGAACGGGCCGCCAGAAGGATTCCTTCCGGGTCCTAAACGCTTTTAGAATGGCGATCAAACCAAGTATCAAATAAATCAGAAACTGAATGAGCGAGATCTTGCTGTGGTGGCCGGGTGCGAAAAAACTCTCCTTCACCTCACGGAGTTCAAGACCTGTCGGGTGATAGGCCGCCAGCCAGGCGTTGAACTTCACATCCTCGTTTTGCATTAAAAACGGAATTTGAAGCGCGAGCCACACGACAGCTAACACCAGGTGCGCATAGGGTATACGTCCGGTGTTGCCGTTGATAATTCGAAGGATCATCAGATAAAACGCAGGGCCGATCAAAAAGGCAATCGACTCGGAGTAATCCACCAGCCACAAGCAGTTTTGAATATAGCCGGTGTAGCAAAGGAAGATCTCCAGCGTGCAGGCCGCCATCGCCAGCACCATAATACCCTGGTAGAGGTTCGCCTCCTGCTGGCGCCCTTCGCGTGAAAAAAAGAAGAACGACAGAAATACGGCCTGTACGATGCCGAGAAAGATGAAGACCGCAAAGCCGTCCAGTTGATAATTCATTACCTTCGAAAGATAGCCCCAAATCACGAAATCGTAACTTGCGCGTTATGAATCCCGAAGTAAAAAAAGCTACCCTCGCTGATGCACCTGCCATCAATCAGTTGGTCAATTCTGCCTACCGGGGTGATACCTCGCGACAAGGCTGGACCACCGAAGCGGACTTGCTGGACGGCACTCGCATTGATGAAGCGGCCGTTGCCGAATTGATTGCCCAACCTACCACAACGGTACTAACCTATTCCGAAGCAGATAAGATCTTAGGCTGTGTGGAACTACGGTCGGAAAAAGGCAAACTATACCTCGGCATGTTATCCGTAGCACCGAACACACAAGGCAAAGGCATCGGGAAAAAGTTAATGGCTGCGGCCGAAGATCATGCCCGCTCGCTGGGGATCACCGCCATTTTCATGACCGTCATCTCCGTACGCAAAGAACTTATCGACTGGTACGTGCGCCACGGCTACCGGTTAACCGGGGAGCGCAAGCCGTTTGTGGTGCCCGACACCCGGTGGGGTATTCCGAAACAACAACTTGAGTTTGTGGTGTTGGAGAAAAAGATTTAGCATCCGTTTCTAATTACAATTCGGTTTGCCCAGCCGCCAACCCATTTTGGGGTCGCTGGTTGTACGCCACATCGTGAAGAATTAGTTTTTCCGTAGTCCGGTCGAACGACATACGTACCCAACCGTAGCGCGTCTCCCCATCCGCTAACTGAAACTGAAAACCGAGATACCCGCGGTTCGCTTCTAACCAATCGCCTTGCCAGGTAATGGACCCGTTGCTTTCCAACCGAGTGACCAAGGGTGCTACGTTTTTATCAAACGGATTGCCGGGTTCAATCATCTGGCCCTCGCTCATCTTCAACGCGCGTCCGGCCACTTCAAAGACCTTGTTTGCCCGCAACGCGTAAACCCGATATTGCAATTGGTTGATCCCGTTTTCCTGAGCAAGCATCACCGAGAAACTCAGTTCCGGCTGCCCTTCATTATCGAGGTCGATGGTTTGCGACTGATTGTAAGCCACGGTGCGGTTGCCCAGATTGGTATAAATAATTTCACTAAACGGCGAAGGTTCGTCTTCTCGACACGATGTTAGTGTAAGTGCGATTACACATGCCATTACCGACAAGATCTGCTTCATATGACTTTGGAATTTTTCAATACCTATGGAAAACGGATGTCTATTAACCCAGGTTTCAACTGCTCCCAAAAAATTGAAAGGTGATTTTCCAGTGTCCGGTTTCGCAACAGCGATTCGTTTTTTTGAACACATAACGTTTTTGAAATAAACTTTCTTTCACCCGCACTTCCTGCCACTTCAACCGGAAAAAATGGCTCAAAACAAATTGTATCGGGTTCTTTCACAAGAAACTCAGGCACCTCATCAGGTGAAGCGATCGTTCAACCCTCCAAAAAATCAAATCATGAAAGCATTAGGAGTAATTGTGCTGGTCATTGCGGTTGCATGGAATGCTTCAGGCCAGTCAGTTGAAACCGTTTTTGGAAAAGGCGGGGCCAAAGTAAAAGGCGCGTATGCCGTTGCCGCCCAGCGGTTCAGCGCGATAGACGGGCAGTTCGCGAATTTCATCGGCGGTTATGGCGGTGTGTTGTTTCAGTCCGATCTCCTGTTAGGCACGGGCGCATTTGCGCTGTTGAACGGGCAATCGATCGACATCGAGAATGACGCGAGTACTGCTCGCCAGCTCACCTACGTCGGCCTGGTGGCGGAACGCACGTTTCGATCCGCAAAAGCGATACACGTTACCGCCAATCTATTGATGGGGGCGGGTTTTATTGGTGAACAAAATCGATTGCCCGGAGGCGGCACCTATTCTATCATTTCACGTGGGGCGTTTGTTGCGGAGCCAACGCTCAATGTGGAAGTAAATCTAACGCAATGGTTTCGCGCAGGAGCTGGCGTAGGATACCGATGGGTAGCCGATAAAGGCAACTACTCGGCACCATCCGCGACACTTTCACTCAAGTTTGGAAAATTTTAAATCGCGCAAAATGAAACTCACAGCTATTCTTTTTCTGGTCGGTTTGATGCTTGTCAATCACAGCCATGCACAAGTGGGTTGGGATGTAGCCGTTGGCGGGCAGCAATACCTAGCACCCATCAGAAATGCATCTGTTGGCCAATGGCAACCGCAAGTTATGGGCGGTGTAAACCGGTTCATCAATGCCGGAAATACGATCAGTGTTACGCTGCGCATGATGTACAACCGAAATAGGTATCAAGGCGATGCGTTATCGTGGCAGACACTAATTCAATACACACCTGTAGTTGCCAACCATGTAGAACTTGGTATCGGAATGGGCGTTGGCTATCAACTAGCGTTCTATCCAGGAAAATCTCAGAAGTGGGATGGCAAAAATTGGACGGAAGGAAAATCAACGAAAGGTGTATGGCAAGTGCCGATGCAATTTTCCATAGGCTATCGCGGACTTGAAGCTGGACAAGGAACTTTTACGCCCTATATCGCTTACAATACTAATTTTCTTTTTCGCTATAGTCCTGACCTAACGCCACTGCCATCCGCTGCATTTATGATGGGAGTGAAATTTAATCCCACGTTAACACCTAAAAATTAAACCTATGAAGAATCTGATCATTTGGATGGCTCTTTTTATACATCTAACCTCTTGCCAAACGGATTTGCAAGATGAATTGGCGGTTACCACTCCGGGAGCTATTCCGGTGAACAACGTGCATCCCATGAAAGACAGCATTGATGCGTTAGTAAGGAGCGCCACGCAAAACGGCATTCCCGGCATGCAGGTGATGGTGAAAAATGCGGATGGGTGGTATGTGGCGAACGGTGGATACAGTAAAATTGAAACACGCACGCCTTTCACCGATAATATGGTGGTGTGGCTTTACAGCATTACTAAAACATACTCGGCAACGCTTACCCTGAAATTAAAAGAGCGCGGCTTGATTGACCTGGATAAACCGATCTCAACTTATCTGGACGAACGAGTGGCTAAGCAAATGGATAAGAGCGACCGGGTAACGGTTCGTCAGCTGCTGAATCAAAGTTCAGGTTATCCGGAAATAGTGAAGGATGCGGCTTTCATGTTGAATCAGTTGAACAACCCACGGCAAGTTTTAAGCACGGAAGAAATGATTTCATTCGCACACAAGAAACCCACGGTACATGATCCGGGCAAATGGTTTTTCTACAGCAATACGAACTATGGACTGTTGACGCTTATTTTGGAAAAGGTAAGCGGCAAGTCC
>JBIIVI010000208.1:0-6426 GCA_044339555.1 Cyclobacteriaceae bacterium
ATCGCAACATCAAACGGTCGCTGTTAATAGCCACCGCCCGAATGGATTCAACCGTCCATAAAACAAATATCCCTACGGTACATTCTCGTTGGTAGTAAGAAGAATATGCAGTGCGCGGGAAGTTTGTGATCAATTGTTTGTCGTCTCGATACGCTAGCAATGCCGGAATGTCTTGATAGGTAAACAACGGAAGATGATCCGCTTGAAATTGATTTGACTTTAGTTGTTGAATATAGTTTTCAACGGACGCTGGTTCTGTAGCAGTGAAATCGTTGCAGCTACTTGCCAGACCGATGAAAATAGCAATAGAGATAGATGTGAGTTTCACGGGAATTTATTTAATGGGTCAGTCAAAAACATACACTTTACTAAAATAACCCAAAATCCAAAGGTGAAAAAATTTACAAGCTGACTATCATTAGATTTTTCACGTTCGTTAAAATTTGATGATCAAATTGACAGTATAAAAAGGAATAGATTGAAAATAGAATCCCCTACCTTGTTTGACAGACTCTTGGGTGATTTGGGTTTGGGGATCAGTCCAAGTAGCCGTTTCTAAAGAGTCAGAATACAAAAACAGAAGTGTTGACTCGATGGAAAGGCCATAGCTTGAATTGAAAAAGTAGTAAAAGCCACCTACAGGTGCTAGTCCGACATTGAATTGGCGCGATTTATACTCAACGTCAACCCGTGTACTTGGCACTAATAACCGATCCGAAATCTGAGATTTTGTAAAACTTCTATCGAAGTGGAAATCCGCACCATAAAATAACTCAATCCCCCTGATCTTTCTTCGCCACTCATATCCAACGCGAAACAACACCCTGTTATCCGAGATAACTCTGTCGTTATTCAACGCACTCGTACCGGACAATTGCGGGTTAGGTACCCTTTGGTTGGGTTGATTGAACCAATACCCAAGCCTAACGCGGTAGCCCTTACGCTGGAGGCCAAATGAGTTCTCTTTTTGCGTCAGTTTTAAATTTTTAAAAAAGAAAGATGGTTGTACACCCGTACCTGGAAACACAATCCCGATCAGATCAAGTCCAACTTCTTTACTGCCGTAGTCAATTTCTTGTGCGTTACCGCTAAATGCGATGCAGGCGCAAAAACAAAATATGATCCTACTCTTGGTCTTAGTTACGGTTTGCCTTGAATTATAAAGTAACATCTCGCTCAACGGTTGCTTAATCTAAACAACAAGTCAATACTAATAATCCACGAGCCTCCACAAAATGACATTAGTCATTTACCTAGGTAAAGGAAATGCGGGGGCAGAGCCTAAAACACCCCGAGAATATTCAGGGCCGCCACGAAAATGAGTACGGCCGTGGCCTTACGAATGTACACCTCAGAAAACCAACGCGCCCCTAATCGCGAACCAATCTGTCCGCCCAGAAAAACCGCACCGAGCAGCGGTGCCACAAACGAAAAGGAAAACTCCGGCACTCCTTTTTGAAAAAGTCCTACCAGGCTGCTCACCGAGTTTACCAGAATAAACACGCTGGCCAACGCGGCAATGCGCCGGGCCTCCAACCAACCGAGGAAATGCAACGCAGGCGAGAGAAAAATTCCACCGCCTATGCCCACCAATCCCGATAAGGCACCAATGCCCGCACCCAGGAAAATCTTCCGGCTTTGCGATTCAGCAACGCGCGATTGAACGCGAACCAACCGATCCTGAAACCACAAAAGCAAAGCAGCCACCACCAGCGCCACGCCCAGCAGCAAAAAAAACTCCCGCTCGCGAATGGGAAATTGGGCGCCCAGATATGCAAGCGGCACACTGCCCACCAGGTAGGGCCAACTGTGTTTCCAGGAGAGCTTGCCATCGCGATAGAAAATCCAAACGCCACCCGTAACCACCACCAGGTTGCAAAACAACGCGGTCGCGCGAATCATCGGAAAGGGCACCGCGAAAACCGGCAGCGCAAGTAAGGCGAGATAACTCGATCCGCCCCCAAAGCCTACGGACGCATACACCAACGCAATGAGAAAAAAGCCCGCTGCCAAAATCCAAACTTCGTTCATGAGTGTCAGCCCCCGATGGTGGACATGGACTCGTGCACGGGCGCGTGGCCTGCTCTACGCTGCTCGGCCTCCCAGCCGTTGGCGGGTCGTTGCGAAAAGGCTGCAAGCAACGCGGCTTTCAGTTGTTCGTCCGACAGCCCGGCACGCATTTTTTCTTTTAAGCTTAGCACCCCGCCATCGTACAAGCAGGTCTTCAACTGGCCCTGTGCCGTGATGCGAATGCGGTTGCAGGTGCCGCAGAACGTACGGCTGAAGGCGGCAATCACGCCCACCGTGCCGCGGTGCCCGGGAACGCGGTAGTTGTACGACGTGGAATGCGGCTCGTCCGTAAGTTTTTCGATGCTGGGATAATGTTGGCGGATGTGATCCATGATTTTCACATGCGTCCAGGTCAGCACGGGGTAATGCGAACCGGCCCCGTTAAACGGCATCTCTTCAATAAACCGCACCGACACCGGCAGATCGCGCGTGAGTGCTACCATGGGCAAAAGGTCTTCCGTGTTTTGGTTTTCCATCACCACCGCATTGATCTTAACCGGAATCTCGTGCGCCAGCAATTGCTGAAAGGTAGCCCACACGCGGGCAAACTCATCCCGGCGAGTTACGGTACGGAAGCGCACGGCATCCAACGTATCCAAACTGAGGTTTACGGACGCAAGGCCCAGGGCTTTCAGTTCGGGAATGTGCGGTTCGGTGAGCACCCCGTTGGTGGTGAGATGAATTTCTTCGATGCCGCGGATGGAACGAATCTTTCGAATCAACGTCATCAGGTCGGTGCGCACAAACGGCTCGCCACCCGTTAACCGGATTTTCCGAATTCCCAAGTCAGCGAGCAGGCGCACGAGTCGCTCAAGTTCTTCGTAGGTGAGCAGTTCTTTTTTCGGCAGGTAGTGAATGCCTTCCTCGGGCATGCAATAAAAACAGCGCAAGTTGCAGCGGTCTGTTACGGCCAGTCGCGCATACGTTATCGGGCGCCCGTGATTATCGAAAATGGTTGGCATGCGGAGGGAAAATTAGCAATTCCCTGGCGAGTTGCCGCATGTTGTTGTGTGGTTACCTTTGCGGGATGAAGGTGCAGCTAAAAACGTTTGGAGTAGCCCGCGAAGTGTTAGGGGCCCGGGCCGTGGAGTGGAACCTGCAAGGATACACCGTGGGCGAATTGCGTAGTGAACTCATCGCGCAGTATCCCACGCTGGGCGAGTTGCGGTCGCTGCAAATCGCCGTGAACCAAACTTTTGCAGACGATCATCAGCCGATTGTTGAAACAGACGAAATTGCGCTGATTCCACCCATGAACGGGGGTTAACGCTTTTTAGAACCCATCTCAAGAATAGGTTTTGAAATGGGTTCTAGCTATTCTGCTTGATTTTGGCGGAGCGATGGGCTACATTCGGACTCACCTCTAAATACTACCGTCATGATCAAAATCACCGAAAAACCCATCGACATCCAAAAAGTGATTGAAACAGCCAGCGCTCTGGGAGCTGGTGCCATCAACGTATTTATCGGCACCGTGCGCGATCGCGCCAGCGACAAAAAAGTGGTGTGGCTGGAATACGAGTCGTACGAATCCATGGCGGTGGGTGAAACGCGCAAAATCATTGACGAAGCCGCCAGCAAATGGCCGTTGATGGGCTGGGCGGTGAGCCACCGCATGGGCACCCTCAAACCGGGCGAAGTAGCCGTGATCGTAGCGGTAAGCACCAAACATCGTCAGGAATCTTTCGAGGCCTGCCAATACATCATCGATTCATTGAAGCACCGCGTGCCGATCTTCAAAAAAGAAGTGTTCGAAGACGGAGCCGAGTGGGTGAGTGCTAAACCGGACCTGGCTTTGCCGAAAAACTGAAGTGAAGTCTGGTTACTGGCCACTAGCTACTAGCTGCTAGTAACCAAAAACTAGCAACCAGCAACCAGCGACCTGCCACCATACCCCTTCCAAATGAAAACCCGCTACCTCCTACCCTTGCTCCTGTTGTGGCAATGCGCCCCGCGCGAGTACACTACCTCGCCCTATGGTTCGTTCGAAGCCTTGAACGATTCATTTCACAACGTGGTCAGCTCAAAAGCTACGATCGAAAAAATTGGCGAAGGGTACGAATGGAGCGAAGGCCCCGTGTGGATCGAGTCGCAGAAAAAACTATTGTTCTCCGATGTGCCAAAGAACACCGTCTACCAATGGCAAGAAGGGCAGTCGGTAACTGTTTACCTCACGCCTTCCGGCTACACGGGCGAAGGCACGTACAGTCATGAGCCTGGCTCCAACGGCTTGCTTTTGGATGGCGAGGGTCGACTTGTGCTCTGCCAACACGGAAACCGGCAACTTGCCCGCATGGACGCCGCGCTCACTGCACCCGCACCCAACTTTACAGCGGTGGCGGCCAACTTCAACGGTAAGCGATTCAATAGTCCGAACGATGCCGTTTTTTTTGCTGGCGATTTCTTTTTTACTGATCCGCCCTACGGTTTACCAGAACAGGAAAACGACTCCACGCGCGAGCTGACAGTTCAAGGTGTTTATCGCGCCACCGCCTCGGGTGAAGTTCATCTGCTGGTCGACAGTCTCACGCGACCGAACGGCATCGCTTTCTTTCCGGATGGAAAATCTTTTTTGGTGGCAAACTCCGATCCCGCGAAAGCGAAATGGTACCGCTACGAGTGGAATGGTGCCGAAGTAACCGGAGGATCAATCTTTTACAATGCCACAGCCGAGGCAGCCACCGAACGCGGGTTGCCCGATGGGCTTAAAATCGATCGGCAGGGCCGGGTGTTTGCCACAGGGCCGGGTGGAATCTGGGTGTTTGATTCAACTGGCCAAGTGTTGGGAAAAATCAGGTTGAATGAAGCGGCTTCCAACTGTGCACTCTCCACGGATGAAAAGACGCTGTTTGTTACCAACGACATGTTGCTGTTGAAAATTTCCCTTCGTTCCTAAATGAAAGTGTTGATTGATGTGCTTGGATGGATCGGCTCCATCGAAGTGATTCTGGCCTACGGGTTGAACAGCTATCAGAAAATAAAAAGCGACTCGTTGCTTTTTCAGTTGCTGAACTTGACGGGCGGGATATTCCTGATCATCAACACCATTTATTACGGAGCATTTCCTTCCACTTTTATTAACGTAGTATGGGTGGTCATTGCAACACTTGCGATCACCCGGATTTTTTTGACTCAGAAAGGAAAAAAACCTTCGGCTTAGAAAATCGCGAGCGGCTCGGTGATGTGCTCAGTTACAAGTAAATACTCGAGCGCTTCGTGCTCGCTTGAAAAAGCACGGTAATCGGTACCCAACAACAGATTAAATCCCTTCAGGATCATCATCTTGGGTTTGTTCAAACCTACCAGCGCGTTGCGTTCGATCCACGGATTCACCTGTGGAGTTACTGACTCAAGGTACCGCACAAACCGGGGCGTTACAAAACAGTTGCTGAAGTTGGTAAGCACCAGTTTCTTATGAGGTGGCGTTACAATGGCATCCCGCGCCTGATCAACGACCGCGAGCATTTCCGTTTCCCGCAAGTTGGCATAATCGATACAAACGATTTCCCGGCCTTGCACGACCTCCGTTCGAACGCGCTCCACCCTATCCGATTTCAATCACTACATCATCGGTAAGCGGATGTCCCACACACGTGAGCACATAACCTTCTGCCCGCTCGGACTGCGACAGTCCTTCCTCTTCATCCAATTTTACCTGGCCGGACAACGCCTTTCCACGGCACGCCGTGCACAAGCCACTCTGGCACGAGTACGGCAAATCGATCCCCTGATCCAGGGCTGTTTCCAGAATCGTGCGGTCGGGCGCAACGGATATCTGGTGCTCCTGCCCATCGTAGCGAATAGTAACGATGCGGGTTTTCTTTTCGGAAGTAGCGGGCGCCTCAGTCTTTTTGTCCTTGTCGATCGTGCCTTGAACAAAGCTCTCCTTAAAAATTTTCTCAGCAGGTATTTTCCGTTCCGCCAACAAGACCTCTACGTTTTTCATCATGCCTTCGGGTCCGCACATCAGATAGGTAGTTTTCTCGAGACCCCAATCCGGAATGCGTTCGAAAAGCTTCGTGAGCATTTCATGATTCAGTAGTCCGGAGTAACCTTGCCAGTTCATGGGCGCATTGTCCAAGATATGGATCAGCTGCAAACGGCCTTGGTAGTTCGTCTCCCACTTCACCAACTCGTCTCGAAAAATGATGCTCTCGATATTGCGATTCGCGTAAATCAACGATACAATACTTTCGGGTTCGAGCGTTAACGTGCTTTTGATGTGCGACAACATGGGCGTAATGCCAGAACCGCCCGCGAACATCACCAGATGGCGCTTGTTGGCAGAAACATATTCCGTGGTGAACTGCCCCATCGGTTCCATCACCTTCACACGGTCGCCTTCTTTCAGATGGT
>JBIIVI010000209.1:0-6422 GCA_044339555.1 Cyclobacteriaceae bacterium
GGATTGCGCCTGCTCGGTACAAAGTGAAAAAGTCGATTATCGGATTGAAATCCAACTTTTGAAATGACATCCGATGCTCATTTCGGTCGAGTACCCCTGTTGATATAGAATGTAAGGTATCATCGGTTTTTTAATTTTTTTTGATGGGGGGAGGGCTTTAGTTTCGATAGGTCTTGCAAGACAACCGCAGATGGAGCAGAGTTTAACCATCATTTCTGTTTAACACTAAATTTTTAACACATGGTAAGAAAAAAGATTTCGAGAGTTTTGACTATTTGCCTTTTCGCGCTTGCGCCACTGGTAGCAAGTGCGCAGGCGAGTTGTCAGGTAATAGTCGGCTCGACTTTTACTATCAACGGCTCAACGCTCCACGTTGAGTACTGGTGCTGTTCCGGACCGGAAGGTTGCTTCTGGGATGTTTACTACACGTAGCAGAAAACGTCTTTTGGCGCACGCCAGCGAGATCTACTTAAAGCAAGGCGTGCGCCTTTTTTCTTTTTTTTCAATGGCCGTTAATAATTAAACTATAAACTACTTCAAGTATGATATCAAAAGGGCTTTTATTAGGACTTGGGCATTTTGGATTGTTTCTGATTTTCTACGTTTTTAGGTTGTTACCAACTAATTGGAACACACTGCAAGCTGTGAAATTCGGGTGGTTCTTGGTATTTGTGGTATTTGTGTGTCGCACTTATTTTGAAGTACCCAAGTTAGCTCACAAAATTACCCTGTTAACCCTAATTGGAATAATAACCTTGTCTTCGATTGTTTTTAACTTGTCTCAGTACGCATTTAATACATGGTATGATGATCAGTTTAGATATGCCCGTGGCAAAGCTCAAATAGAGCAAATCAATGAGAGACGCGATCGTAGAAATCTACCCCGCGAAGTTTTCGACCAAGCGAAAGTGGACGCTCAGCATCATCCCGAACAGTACTTTTACAATGTTGTGAACTCGTCTATAGCCAACGTACTTATGATTTTGTTGCTATACCCACTTGGGATTTTGTATTGGAAAGTACGGCAAGAATAAATCGCTTTTTTGTTTACCGCTGTCAAGCTATTGCTGGTCGCGAAGGCTTCGGCTACTGTAGTGTCCCGTGCACACTAATCAGTCAAACTCAGTAGCACTGATTCGGGTATCTCGTGGCCGCCTTCAAAGGTGACAGTTTCAGGCGTAATCTTTAATTGATCGATCAGCTTTTGAGAATGGGCTAATCGTTCTTCTGTGATGAGCGGATCGTTCGTGCCGCGCACCAAGATTGTTTGCTTTTTGGCAAGCACAGCGTGGCCATTGGCAAAGTCAAGGTCATCCGGAAAAATGCCTGCCCACAGAATCAATCGATCAAATCGAATTTGATTGCTCACCACCCATCGGGCAGCAGTAGCCGCGCCCTGTGAAAATCCAAGCACAGAAATTTTTCCTGTAAAATTTTGAGGCACCACAGTACGATATACGGTCGTCAGGTATATAAGGTAGTTTTGGATGTCGGTCAATCGACTTTCCCGTGTCATCCAACTCGCTCCTACGCGGCTGGGTAGTCCGCTGGCGCGTTGCTGAACATCCTCCAGGTAAAATCTACTGAGGCCTTCCGGGGCAATCAGTACGTGGTTCCGATCTGCGAGTGCTTGAAACTTTCTACTGAAATAAGTAGCCAACTGTCCATAGCCGTGCAAGATAAACCAAACATGAGGTGTTGTTTTTTCCACCGGCGCAGATTGCAGGAAGCGCGCCTCGAAGGAAAATTGAATCGATTGCTCTTTCATGAAATTGGTTGGCGGGTTGGCCGGCACTTCAGCTAAAATAAAAAACCCCTGCGCGAGGGGTTTTTAAAGATTGAATTTTCTTTTCGATTAGCGTTTGAAACCAAGTGCGCTTCCGCCGCATTTCGCAGCCGATCCGTCAAACGTATACTGAATGTAGTAGATGCCGGTGGCATTGCAGGGATAGGCAATGGCCGTTAAAAACTGGTTGTTGAATTTGCTGGAGGCTACCTTATTTCGGTTGCTATCAAATAAACTCACCACAATCCCGTCGGCATCTTTGCCGGGGGCACACAAGTTAATCATGTATTGTGTGCCTTTGGTAAACACGTAGCTGTACTCCACCTTGTCTTTGGCGCCACCTTTGCCATCCACCTTGTAGCTCTTCAGGAAGTTAAATCCATCCGCTAGTTTGGGGATACACGTGTTGCTTAAGTTTTCGGAGTCGCACTGTCCCGAGAGGGGTGACACGGTGAAGCTACACACGATAAAAACAGCGAGAAATAATACGGCCTTTTTCATACAGTTGCTATTCTTACTAATTATCCAACAATTTTTGATCTGATGTTATTGGTGATGGTACGGATACTCTGTACATCTGCCTCTGTAATGTCGATGGTAGTTGTACTGTTATCCTTAATCACGGCTACCCCATTTACAATCTCCATAGTAGATTCTTTGTAGGTATAGGTAATGTTAATCTTATCGAACGCGGCTTTTAACTCTTCCATGTCTTTCAATAAGGATGCCATGTTTTCATCCCCCTTGTAAAACGATAGCAAAAGTACGATTTGCTCTAAAATGATTTTCTGTTCTCCGATTTTTTCCGTCAGTTCCTTGTTTTTGGGGTCTTTAGACGCCACCTGGCAGGTAATCTGCATGGCTTCCAGCCAGCCCCCGGTAAGGAGCAGCACGCTTAGATTAGCCCGGCTTTGGGTTTGCAGATAATGGTTAATGTTATTGAAGTTTTGGGTAGTGATGAGCAACAGCGAATCGAGGTTTTTGCTGTTCGTGGCCAGACGGCCAATGGTTTCAATGTCAAAAAACTGCCCGATGCTCAAATCATCGGCCAACGATTTTATGCTGGTGAGGTATTTAATCCCATCGTTATTTTGTTCGTAGATGTTGGTGTATCCCAAATCAGTACCATAGATGCCCAAATTTAGCGCCTTCTGGTAATTGGAATTGTACCGGGAGATGTTGTCGGGCGAGTTCAGCAGCCCGAAGTTGTACTTCGTACCGGATTCCTTTAGCAGCACGGAAATCTCCAGCGGGCTGGGAATTTGCTGAAGAATGCTGTTAATCACCTCCTCGTCAATAGTAGGGCCCTGCGCCTGAGCGGAGTCCAGCGACTGAAGGAACGCCTGATCATCTGGCTTCTTGGGGCCGCAGCTACTGATAACCAACGCGATAGCTGTAAGTATTAAAAGTTGCTTCATATCCGTCAATTAAGGATTACAAAAGTATCAATTCGCTCCTAAAATAGGCCGTTTTATGGCCCAAAACCTTACATGGGTTACTTCCTTTTTGGCAAATTCACGCTGCCGAACGAGTCGACCAGCTTGCGGACCCATTCAAAATAGAGCGCCACATACAAAAACGCGGTCATTATCCAGATAACCAGCGTGTTGAACCAGAAGGTGCTTACGGTAGCACCCAGCAAGTTTTTTTCCGGTAAGAAAAACGCCGTGCGATAGTCCGCCACGTGGTTGGGCCGGGGTGTTTGAAAAACGGGGTCAATTTGCTGAATCAGCTCGCCCTTGTATTCCAGCGTCCGTTCTTTTACCAACACGTTTTTTACCAGGTCGGCCAGGTCTTCGTTATAATAGTTGTTTTTCGCCTCGTTAATCGAAAAGCCGTTTTTCTCATAAAACGCCATTTTCTTTTCCATTAATGCTACGTTGTCGTTGTATTTTTTCTGGTAGAACTTGCGGTAGTTATCGAGATACGCATCTAGTTGTTGCCCGACAGCTTTATCGTAGCCCGACAGGGTAAGGCCTTTGGCGAGATCTACTTTTTCAAGTCCTTCCCGGAAGGGCTCTTTGGCCAACTCGCGCTGAATCAGTTCCAGACTTGCCTGTAACTTGGTTTTGATCGAATCGTTTTCGGGCGGCAGATTATCCAAAATCTGACGATTGCGCCGCTTTAGTTCATCCGCGAGGTTGCCCGCTTTAAAATCTGCTCGCGACTGCTCGCGTTCGTATTCATAAAAGGGAGCTTCGTAATCGTTGTGGGTAAACTGGTGCACGGCTAACGCTTCGTACGCCCAGCGCGATGCCATCAAGTCGGCCACCATCGGCACTTTGCCTTTGGTGCTGATCAGGTTATTCAGTTTATCGAAACTAAACAGCAAACCACTCAGGATCATCTGCGGAATGAGTAGCAGTGGAATCATCACGTACACGGTAACCGCACTCCGAAATGCCGAGGAGATATTCAGCCCCAACACATTGGCAAGGCACGAGGTAGAGAACAGAATCAGCCAAAACGCCAGGTTCATTCCCTTCACTTCCAGAATCAGGTTGCCGATCACCACATACGAGAGGGTTTGCAGAGCCGACAAGGAAAAAAGGATCAAGAGCTTGGAAAGTAGATAGCTGTTCCAACTCAAATTCAAAAATGATTCACGCTTTAGGATTTTGCGGTCGCGAATAATTTCCTCTGCGCTTACTGTCAAACCCATGAACAGGGCCACGATGATGGACATGAGCAGAAACGCAGGAAAATTCTCGTTGAAACGGAAGATGTATTCCCTGCCACCGGGCGCACTCTTGTATTTGATGATGAAGGCTAGGATGAGCGCTAAAACAGGTGCTTCAAGGAAATTGATTAGCAGATATTGTTTGTTGCTGATTTTGGAAAAGAAATCGCGGGTGGCGAAGATGACCGTCTGCTTGATTTTGCTGGGGATGTTAAGCGTCTTGGGCGGCTCTTCGTTCACATCTTCCATCCGCTGCAGTCGAAATCGCTGCGAATACATGTCGTACCACTGCGGCGGAGTTACTTTCCGTTTGTTGGTGGGCTGTCCGTATTCATCCACCACCTGGGCTTCGATGATGTTGAAGATCTGCTCGGGGTTTACGTTTCCGCACGTTTCGCACTGACCCCGATTGCTGTCTACCTGGAGGGTTGCTTTTTTGAAATAGGTGATCGCCTCCACGGGCGGGCCGTAGTAGGCCGGAAAGCCACCCGTGTCCATAATGATCATCTTGTCGAACATCTTGTAGATGTCGGACGAGGGCTGGTGGATCACCACAAAGATCAACTTCCCTTTCAGGGATAATTCCTTCAGCAAGTCGATGACGTTTTCTGAGTCGCGCGAACTCAAACCAGAGGTAGGTTCATCCAGGAATAATACGGCCGGCTCGCGAATAAGCTCCAGCGCAATGTTAAGGCGTTTCCGCTGGCCACCGCTGATCGTTTTTTCCAGCGGGTTGCCCACTTTTAAATCTTTACGCTGATCCAATCCCAAATTCTCCAGCACCGACATCACGCGCTCGTGAATTTCCGGTTCGGTAAAATGGGCAAAGCAAAGCTTCGCGTTGTAATACAGGTTCTCGTAAACGGTTAGTTCTTCAATCAGCAAATCGTCTTGCGATACATAACCGATTACGCCTTGAATTTTTTCTTTCTGGTGATGGATATCAAACCCATTGATCAGCAGTGATCCCTTGCTCGGTTTTTCCAGACCGGCCAACACGTTCAGCAACGTGGTTTTTCCCGCTCCGCTGGCGCCCATAATACCCAGCAATTTGCCGGGCCCCTCACTGATGACCACGTTACGCAACCCAATGGCCCCATTGGGGAATTTGAATTCTTCGATGTTGGCGTTGAACGACAGCTTGGTGGTTTTGATGTCTTCATTGAAGTGTCCCACAATGTCGCTGTAGTACAAGGCATCGCCTTCCTGGGTCTTGATGGTGCTGCCGTGCGAAAAAAGATACACCCTGTTAGGCTGCATCGGAAAGCCATTCAACACGTTCGAGTCGGCTCCCAGGTATTTCACAAAGTACATCTCCACACTTCGCACACGCATAAACACCATCGCACCATCAATATGGCCGTGGTGGTGCTTCTGTAGTTCAGCCGACTTAGAGGATTGGTGATCCACCACCAGAATATCGCCGAAGTTCAATTCCTGAACTTTTTGAGTAACGACAAACGTTTCGATCAGTTTGTACTCCTCCTGCACGATGTTGAACACCGTGGAGACCGTGTTGATGATCTCCATCCGCTGGGCGGTAAAATTCTTATCGGAACCCACCAGCTCCAGCAATTTGATCAACACGACTGCTTTTTGCTTCTGCGCGAGCGTTTTGTTGATTTTCTTGCAGATGCCGAGTGTCTTGACCGAGTCTTTTACCGACGTAAGTTTGTTCTTCTCGTCATCGCCACCCTGCTTGTTGTAGCCCGAAAAATTGTCGTATAAGTCAAGATATTCCTGAATGGAAGCCCGGTCCAGTTCGGTTTGGAAAAAGGTAATCACGAACTGGCGCTCATTTTCGGTTACGCCACCGTCTTGCTTGGTGATGATGGCGAACAGCTGCGTGAGGGCCTTTAGAATTTCTTCACTCATAGGTCATTAAATTAAAAATCGTACGGAGCAGAGGCTGCTAACGTACGATTGATGCCGGTGGCCGGGATTAATAGGTTTTGA
>JBIIVI010000210.1:0-6418 GCA_044339555.1 Cyclobacteriaceae bacterium
CGCCATTGCGCATCCCTTGTTCATTCTGGGCGGCACGGCCATCGCTACCTACGTACACACGCAACAGCCCGCCATCGGCTGGCTGAATAACCCCTCGTACCACGGGTTCAGCGAAATGCTGTACGAATTTACTTCGGCAGCCGCCAACAACGGTTCCGGATTCGAAGGGCTGGGCGATGCAACTCCGTTCTGGAATATCATGACGGGCGTGGTGATGTTGCTTGGACGATTCCTGCCCATCATCGGGCCGCTGGCCATTGCTGGTTCTCTGGCCGCAAAAAAATACATTCCTGAAAGTGCCGGCACCCTGCGCGTGGAGAGCCCCGCATTTGTGGCCGTGCTGCTTTCTGTTATCGTGATCATCGCAGCGCTCTCCTTCTTTCCGGCATTGACACTTGGGCCTTTGGCCGAATACTTCTCACTCCCTCATTTTTAACATTCATCGAATATGAAACGCAAAAAAATCTCGCAAAGCCTTTTCGAGCCCGCTTTGGTTCGCGCTGCCTGGAAGCAATCATGGATCAAACTTGATCCCCGGGTCATGATCAAAAACCCGGTCATGTTTTGTGTGGAGATTGGCACCCTGATTATGCTCGTGGTCATGATCTACTCCTTTTCAAAATCCGATCAGGGAAGTCCGCTCTATAATGCCCTGATCTTTTTCATTCTGCTGATCACGCTGCTGTTTGCCAATTTTGCCGAGGCCTTGGCCGAAGCCCGTGGTAAAGCGCAGGCGGACTCGCTGCGAAAGACGCGTGAAGAAACGCCAGCGAAAATCTGGCGAGATGGCCGAATTGAAACCGGCAGTTCTGCCCTTCTCAAAAAAGGCGATGTATTCGTGTGCGAAGCAGGCGACATCATTCCATCCGATGGCGAAATCCTGGAGGGCATTGCCACGGTGGATGAAAGCGCCATCACCGGTGAATCGGCACCGGTGATTCGCGAAGCCGGTGGCGACAAATCAAGTGTAACGGGCGGCACCAAGGTGTTGTCCGACCGCATTAAAGTGATGGTAACTACGCAGCCGGGCGAGAGCTTTCTAGATAAGATGATCTCGCTGGTGGAAGGCGCCAGCCGCCAAAAAACTCCCAACGAAGTTGCACTCACCTTGCTGCTCGCGGGTTTCACCTTAGTTTTCTTGTTAGTAACCGTTACGCTTAAACCATTTGGCGATTTTGCGCAAACTCCCATTAACGTGGGCGCCCTCATTGCGCTGTTTGTGTGCCTGATTCCCACCACCATTGGCAGATTGCTGTCGGCTATTGGTATCGCGGGCATGGACCGTGCGCTGCAAGCCAATGTGATTGCCAAATCCGGCAAAGCTGTCGAAACAGCCGGAGACATCGATGTGTTGCTGCTGGATAAAACCGGCACGATCACCATCGGAAACAGAAAGGCCACTTTCTTCTACCCGGTTAATGTTGCGAACGAAAGCGCATTTATTGAAGATGCCACCGTTGCTTCGTTGGCGGATGAAACCCCGGAAGGAAAATCGATTGTAGAGTTGGCCGCGTTTAAAGGTTATCGGCATCCGTCCACGCTCGGAGGCGGCATCAAATCGATTACCGGAGCAAAAGTGATAAAGTTCTCGGCCGAAACGCGCAGCTCGGGACTGGATTTGCCCGATGGTCGCAGAATTCGCAAAGGCGCTTCGGATGCCATCCGCAGAATCGTGGAAAGTGCCGGCAACGAATTTTCCACACGCACCCAAGACGTGGTGAACAACATTTCCGCCAATGGCGGCACGCCCCTGGTGGTTTGTGTAAATGAAACGGTTACCGGAGTAATTGAACTGCAGGACATCATTAAACCCGGCATTACCGAACGTTTTGAACGCTTGCGCAGAATGGGCGTGCGTACCGTGATGGTAACGGGCGACAATCCGTTAACGGCCAAATACATCGCCACCAAAGCAGGTGTAGACGATTTTATTGCCGAGGCGAAACCCGAAGACAAGCTGGCCTACATCCGTAATCAGCAACAAGAAGGCAAGCTGGTAGCCATGATGGGCGATGGCACCAACGATGCCCCGGCCCTGGCTCAGGCCGATGTAGGCGTGGCGATGAACAGCGGTACTCAGGCGGCCAAAGAAGCCGGTAACATGGTGGATCTGGATAACGACCCGACTAAACTGATTGAAGTGGTGGAAATCGGTAAGCAACTGCTGATCACACGCGGCACGCTCACCACGTTCTCGATTGCGAACGATGTGGCCAAATACTTCGCGATTGTACCCGCGCTTTTCATTGCCTCCATTCCCGGCCTGCAGGCGCTCAACATCATGCAATTAGCCAGCCCGGAAAGCGCTATTCTGTCGGCCGTTCTTTTTAACGCCATCATCATCCCGCTGCTGATTCCGTTGGCGCTTCGCGGGGTACAGTACAAACCGCTCGGGGCCAGCGCGCTCCTCACCCGCAACTTGTTGATTTATGGGCTAGGCGGTTTGGTGTCGCCTTTCCTGGGCATCAAGTTGATCGACTTACTCATCGGCAGCATTCTTTAAATCTTCCAAAAAATGAAAACACATTTTCTCATTGCCCTTCGCATGACTGCGATTACGCTCGTACTCTTTGGTGTACTCTACCCTTTGCTAATCACCGGCATCGCCACCATCATCACCAGCCACCAGGGAGCAGGCGAAACCGTAGAAGTCGATGGACGAATTGTTGGCTTTAAACACATCGGGCAGTCGTTTGTGTCAGACAACTATTTTCACGGACGCCCGTCAGCGGTGGGCTACAATGCTACGGCTACGGGTGGATCGAACAAGGCAATTGCGAATCCGGACTATCTCGACCAAGTGCGCGAGCGCATAGCGCAAATACAGAGAGCCAACCCCGAAAGTGGTGCGCAAAAGATTCCGGTGGATTTGGTAACCGCTTCCGGGGGTGGTTTGGATCCGCACATTTCGGTAGAAGCGGCTTTATTTCAAGTGCCCCGAATCGCGAAAGTACGTGGACTGGATACGGCTGTAATTGAAAAACTAATCCGCCAGCACACGCAAGGGCCGGCAGCCGGATTGTTCGGTCCGAGCTATGTGCACGTACTTCAACTCAATATTTCATTAGATCAACAGAAATAATATTGTGAAAAAAATTCTCGTTTTAATTCTCGCATTGGCTGCCCTGCGCAGCACGGCCCAGGTGGTGAACACCGCCACGATGGATACCACCAGCTTCAATTATAAAGGGAAGGTAAGCGTAGAAGGGTACATTGATGCCTACTACGGTTTTGACTTCAATCGCCCGGCCGATAACAACCGACCTTACTTTGTTACAATGGCGCGTCACAACGAAATGACCATCAACCTGGCTTACATCAATGTGAAGTACTCATCCTCCCGCCTACGCGCCCGCTTCGTGCCGGGGTTTGGCACGTACATCAACGCGAATTACGTGGCTGAGCCGGGATCGCTCAAAAACATCATCGAAGCCAGCGCGGGTGTACGCCTGTTTCCGAAGAAAAGCATCTGGCTGGATGCGGGTGTGTTTGGTTCTCCGTACACCAACGAAAGCGCCATCAGCAAAGACCACCTGGCCTACACCCGGTCGTTCGCCCCCGAGTATGTACCGTATTATCTGTCGGGCCTGAAGCTCACCGTACCGTTGCACGAAAAAGTGAATGGCTACCTGTACCTGTTGAACGGCTGGCAACAGATTCAAGATGTAAACAGAGGCAAGGCCGTGGGCACTCAGATTGAATATCGCCCCAATAACTATTGGCTGTTGAACTGGAACACCTATATCGGCAGCGAGGAATCGGCCGTAAATCCTACCTTTCGAACGCGCTACTTTACAGATGTGTTTTTCATTTACTCCAGAGATCGGTGGAGTGCCACAGGCTGTGCGTACATCGGTTTGCAAGAGCGCAGCGAAAATGGTTCGGCTACCTGGTGGCAAGCCAACCTGATCGGGCGTTACAATGTAACACCCATGACCTCGGTCACCGGGCGCATCGAATACTTTAATGATCCTGATCGGGTTCAAATCAACCCGATCACCGGGTTGCCGGGCTTTAGCAGCTATTCCAGTTCATTGGGTCTGAATTTGAAAGTTGCTGAAAACGTGTTGTTCCGTTTTGAAGGACGCACCTTCTTCTCCAGCAAAGAGATGTATCTTCGCGACACCACCCCGGTAAAAACCAGCCACTGGTTTACCTCAAGCATCACCTTGTGGTTTTGAAATGAACGCGCCCGAAAAACAATCAGCTGAATATTTCCTGAATCTGATCCGCAAAAGCAAGCGCGGCAAATTCAAGATTTACCTCGGCATGAGCGCGGGCGTGGGCAAATCGTATCGCATGTTGCAGGAAGCGCACAGTTTGTTGCGCAATGGGGTAGATGTGCAGATCGGCTACATCGAAACGCATGGCCGGGAGGAAACTCACGCCCTGCTGGCAGGCTTACCGCAAATCCCAAGGCGCACGGCCTACTACAAGGGCAAGGAGTTGGAAGAAATGGATATGCAGGCGATTTTAAACCGGCATCCGGAAGTAGTGATTGTAGACGAACTGGCCCACACCAATATCGAAGGCAGCAAAAACGAGAAACGGTGGCAGGATGTGCTCGAAATTCTGCAAGCTGGCATCAGCGTGGTGAGCGCCATGAACATTCAGCACATCGAAAGCTTGAATGCCGAGGTGCAGACCATTACGGGTATCGAAGTAAAAGAACGCGTGCCCGACCGTGTCGTACAAGAAGCGGATGAAGTGGTGAATATTGACTTGACGGCCGATGAACTGATCGCCCGATTAAAAGAAGGAAAAATCTACAAAGCCGACAAAGTTGAGACCGCGCTGCGGAATTTTTTCCAAACCGAAAAAATCCTCCAATTGCGCGAACTGGCCCTGAAGGAAACAGCCGCACAGGTGGAACGTAAAGTCGATACCGAAGTAACGGTAGACAGCAAGTTGCGCCATGAACGATTCCTGGCTTGCATTAGCAGCAGTCCGGCAAAAGCAAAAATGATCATCCGGAAAACCGCCCGGCTGGCCAGCTACTATAACTCCAAGTGGTACGTGCTGTACGTACAAACACCACGCGAAGATCCAAATCGAATTGCGCTGGCTGCTCAGCGGCACCTGATTAATAACTTTAAGCTCGCCACGGAATTGGGAGCGGAAGTCGTTCAAATCAAAAGCAACGATATCTCCTCCTCAATTGTTAAAACGGCTCAGGAAAAGCACATCACCACCATTTGCATCGGTAAACCCAACTGGCATTTATTCGGACTAGTGCTCAGTTCGCTATCGTTCAGGCGTATGCTCAATCGCCTCTCCGAAGCGAACATCGACTTAATCATTTTATCATAATATGAAAATCAAAGGCAAGGTATCACTGGGTGTAACGGTGTTGTTCATTTTTCTGGTGTTGATTGCCGGAGGCGGCTTATACAGTATTTATACACTCGAGTCGGAAACAGATAACATCTTAAAAGACAATTACAAGTCATTGAAATACATGAACGGAATCATCGACTTGCTCGACAGTGTTCCTTCAGCAGCCCCAACCACGGCCGTGTTAGATTCCCTCATTGCCCTACAAGAAGAAAACATCACCGAGCCGGGAGAAGCCAATCTCACCACGCACCTGCGGGCACACTTCGAAATGCTCCGAAACCAACCCGATGATTCAGCTGCGTTAGTCGCGGCGCGCGGTCACGCGTTGTCCATTCAACTATTAAACATGCACGCGATTGAGGCAAAGAGCGCAAAAGCGGTATCGTCTGCCCAAACGGCTTACCGGTACCTCACCATTTTCGCAACCCTGCTGGTGATGGTAGGCATCGTCATCATCTTCAACTTGCCCGGATACATCGCCAACCCCATTGCACAACTCACGCGCGCGAAAAAATCGATTGCGCGGAAGAACTACGAGGAGCGGCTATATTTTTCGCGGGATGACGAATTTGGCGAACTGGCTGAGGAATTTAACCAGATGGCTGAAAAGTTAGATGAATATGAACACAGCAACCTGGCCGAGATTCTGTTCGAAAAGAAACGCATCGAGACCATCATCAACCGGATGAATGATCCCGTCCTGGGGTTGGATCAAAAAAATTACGTGGTGTTTGCCAATCAGCCAGCCCTGGAACTGCTGCACTTGGCACCCGAGTACGTCATCGACAAATACGCACCCGATTTGGCGGTTGAGAACGACCTGCTGCGCACACTGATTCGAACGGATACAAACGAAACGAAACCGCTGAAGATCGTGGTGGGCGGTAAAGAGCACTACTACAGTCGCGAGACGGCTACCATTGAATACCAGCCCACCGGGGAGGACGAGAAGCAATCGATCGGCCGGGTGATACTCCTGCGCGACATCACTACGTTTCAGGAACTGGATTTGGCCAAGACCAATTTCATTGCTACCATTTCACACGAACTAAAAACTCCCATTGCCTCCTTGCAGATGTGC
>JBIIVI010000211.1:0-6338 GCA_044339555.1 Cyclobacteriaceae bacterium
TCGGGGCGATGTTACCCTCGGGCCTTATTGCAAAGCAGGTGGCGAAGTAAGCAACTCGGTATTTTTTGGATACAGCGCCAAAGCGCACGATGGCTTTTTAGGCAACTCCGTGATTGGCGAGTGGTGCAACTTCGGGGCCGACTCCAACACCAGCAACCTGAAAAACAATTACGAGAACATCAAAATCTGGAACTACCGCAAGGGCGGTTTTGCGGACACCGGTTTGATGTTTTGTGGACTGATGATGGGCGACCATAGCAAGTGCGGCATCAACACCATGTTTAACACCGGCACCGTGGTGGGTGTGAGCGCCAATATTTTTGGCGATGGATTTCCCCGCACGTTTATACCCTCGTTTGCATGGGGCGGAGCGGCCGGATTCACGACCTATCAAATCAAAAAAGTAGTAGACGCAGCGGCCAAGGCGATGGCGCGCAGAGACAAACAGTTGGATGATACCGAGCGCGGCATTTTAGAATACCTGTTTAACGAAAGCGCCCCCGAGCGGGTGTGGGAAACGAAATAATCTGCCCATGCTTTTTCAATCCATTCCCGGGCTGATTGCGATTAAAGAAAAGTTAATTCGGGCTGCTCAGGCTGGCAAGATTCCGCATGCCCAACTGTTCATGGGCAAAGACGGAGCACTTACGCTGCCGCTGGCCCTTGCCTATGCGACTTATATTCACTGCCAAAACAAACTCGAAGCCGATGCCTGCGGAGTGTGTCCGGCATGCACAAAGAATCTCAAATACATTCATCCCGACACCTTTTTTGTGTTTCCTGTAGGAAACGTAAAAAGTGATAAAGACGAAGATCGCTTCCGGGCGGAGATGATGAAAAGCTGGCGTGCCTTTTTGCTGGAACAGCCGTTTGGGTCGTTGGATGATTGGATGAACTTTTATGGAGGTGAGGATAAACAAGCCCTGATTTCGCGCGAAGAGAGTCGTGAGATTATTCGTACCCTGTCTTTAAAACCGTTTGAAAGTCCGTTTAAGGTGATGATCATCTGGCAGCCGGAAATGATGCATCCAAGCGCTGCCAACGGCATCTTAAAAATTCTGGAAGAGCCACCGCCCAACACGTTTTTTATTCTGGTATCCAATTCGCCTGAGCGACTGCTGCCCACCATCCGCTCGCGTACGCAAAGCACCCAGGTGCCCATGTTAGAAGATGCCGATCTGGAGCGTTTCCTGAAAAACCATTTTCCGACAGCATTGGCGCGTATTGGGCCTGTCGTGCATCTGGCGGATGGACATTTGGCGCTGGCCCGCGACCTGATGGAAGCCGAACCAGACGATCAGCACGAGCAGTTCGTTACCTGGATGCGCGCGTGCTATGGTTTAAAGTTTGATCAATTGGTGTCCTTGGCCGATGCCTTTCACGATCTGGATCGGCTCCGCCAGCGCAATTGGATGAACTATGCGTTGTCGATGATGCGCGAAAGCTTGCTCCAACTGGCGGGAGCTTCAGAGATTCAGCGTGCCACGGGCAACGAGTTAAGTTTTGTCCAAAACTTCAGCCGCCAATTGAGCGTGCCGCGCATTGAAAAAATCCAGCGTCAATTAACCGATGCCGCTTTTTTTCTGGATCGCAACGGCAGCGCGAAGATGATCTTTCTGGATTTATCGATTCAAATCGGGCAGATTTTAAGGAGTTAGTCACCCCATCTCGCGGAAAGGCTGTACGACACTTTTACAAGTTTTGCTGTGTTGGCGGAGCGGGCGAGGGATGGAGGCCCCGCGCTTCGCGGGATTGGAGCCCGAAATGGCCGGTGCGGTGGGTTGGCGACTGCCGACAGCCCGGTGGCGATAGTGGTGGCGAGGCACGAGCCAGCACCATCGCCACGCCCCCAAATATCAATTACAAAACTGCATTACCCACACACAAAAAAGCATTTCGCCCCTGCCGGGAAGTTTCTATTTTTGCGCGCTCGAAAACCGTTGTACAACCATGATTCGATTTGTAGTTATTCTTGCTGTAAGTGCCGCGATGCTGCTGGCCAGCAGCTGCGCACAATCAAAAAAAGATTTTGTGGTAACGATCAAGACCAGCCATGGCGACATGGTGGCGATCTTATACGATGAAACACCCAAGCACAAGGAGAATTTCATCAAACTGGCGAAGGAAAAATTCTATGACAGTTTATTGTTTCACCGGGTGATTTCCGGATTCATGATTCAGGGCGGAGACCCCGATTCCAAAAAAGCAGTGGCGGGCCAGCCACTCGGTCGGGGTGGCCCCGGCTACACGGTAGATGCCGAAATCAACCCGAAGTTTTTTCATGAGAAGGGGGCGCTTTCGGCCGCTCGGCTGGGCGATCAGGTTAACCCAACAAAAGCTTCCAGCGGTAGCCAGTTTTACATTGTTCAGGGTTCAGTCATCCCCAAAGAAAGCATCAACGACTTAAAAATCGATCAAGGAAAATTCAATACCGCTTTTCGGCAGTGGCTTACCAATCCGACCAACAAACCAACAATCGATTCGCTGAACACCATCTACATGAGTGGCGACATGGCCGGTTATCAAAAGTGTTTGTTCGGCCTATTGCCGCGTGTAGAAAAAGAAACCGGTATGGTGGTAACGAAAGAATTATCGCAGGCCAAGATAGATGCGTATACCACCGTGGGCGGAGCGCCTCACCTGGATGGCGATTACACCGTTTTTGGTAAGGTGATTCAGGGATTGGAGGTAATCGACAAGATTGCAGCTGTGGCCAAAGATGGTGCAGACCGGCCACTCGAAGATGTGCGCATGACGGTAACTGTGGAAGAGATGTCGCGCAAAAAAATTACGTCCACCTACGGATACCAGTACCCTACCGAGAACTAGATGCGCATTCTGGTTACCGGAGCCAATGGCCTGCTAGGCCAAAAACTAGTAAGCCGCCTGATGCAGGACCCCGCCGTGGAAGTGGTGGCCACCGCCCGCAAACCATTTGCCTTGTTCATGCCGCGCGGTTTTTTTGCCACGCTGGACATTGGCGATGCCACGCAAACAAAAGAAACCCTGCTGCGCTACCGCCCGGATGTGGTGATCAACACCGCAGCCATGACACAAGTGGATCAATGCGAAACCGACCGCGAGGCGTGCTGGCGTGCAAATGTAGATTCCATGACCTATCTGGTAGCCGGCTGCGAAGCCGTGGGTGCACACCTGATTCATGTTTCTACGGATTTTATTTTTGATGGCACGCACGGTCCGCTGGACGAGAGTGCCCAACCAGCGCCCGTAAACTTTTATGGCGAAAGCAAATTGGCAGGAGAGAAAATTGTGCAGGAAAGCCAGATAAAATGGGCCATTCTACGTACCGTGCTGGTGTACGGCATCACCGCAGACATGAGCCGAACCAACATTGTGCTTTGGGTAAAGAATAGTTTGCAAGCCGGCAAAAAAATTCAGGTGGTAAACGATCAGTGGCGCACCCCAACCCTGGCCGAAGACCTGGCCCAAGGGTGCCACCTGGCCGCAATAAAAAAAGCTACCGGCATCTATCACATCTCCGGCGAGGAAATGATGACGCCTTACGACATAGCCATAGCCACTGCGCGCTTTTTTAAGTTAGATGCAGGCTTGATAGAAGCCACCGACTCTACCCGGTTCACCCAACCTGCGAAACGCCCCATGAAAACGGGCTTCATCATCGGCAAAGCAAAACGCGAACTGGGCTACCGCCCACACACCTTTGCGCAGGGCTTGGCCGTGGTGGCCAGCCAAATAAACGGGTAGTTGCGCCACTTATACATTAGACTGCCGTAAGCAGCCACCCATCCGTTATCGGTTTTTTTATTCACCCGTTATTTTAAATCTTCGGGTCTTTAACCGAAACGAATGAGCACAGCACGCGGACAATGGGGTTCTAAGTTTGGATTTATTATGGCTGCGGCGGGCTCCGCCGTTGGTCTCGGTAACATCTGGCGGTTTCCTTACCTCACGGGCGAAAATGGCGGTGCTGCTTTTGTGCTGGTGTACATTTTTTGTGTGGTGTTGGTGGGTGCCCCCATGTTGATTAACGAAATTGCGCTGGGCAGGCTCACCGGCAAGAATCCCGTAAGCGCGTTTCAAAGCTTGCAGGGCAACAAGGCTTGGGTGTTTTTTGCCGGTGTCTTACCGTTGGTCGTTACGTTTGTGGTGTTGAGTTACTACAGCATTATTGCGGGCTGGACAGTAGGGTACATTTTTACTTCGCTTTTCTCGATCCAGACTTCGTTTACCGAGTTTATCGCCAATCCAACTGTGGTGTTGCCGTTGGGAGCTTTTGTTATTCTGGCAACCGCCTGGATTGTATTGGGGGGCGTGTCTGGCGGGATTGAAAAGGCAACCAAGATTATGATGCCCGCGCTTTTTTTGTTGTTGATTATTGTGATTCTAAGGAGTGTTACACTTCCGGGCGCTGGCAAAGGAATCGAGTACTACCTCATTCCCGACTTTTCAAAAATCAATGGGATGGTGATTTTAAAGGCGCTGACACAGGCATTTTTTTCGCTTGGAATTGGCTGGGGCATGATGATCACCTACGGGTCGTACTTACCAAAAAATCAGAACATTGTTACCTCCAGTCTTTGGGTGGGTGCAATGGATACCTCGGTGGCGCTCCTGGCCGGATTGATGGTGTTCCCTGCGGTGTTTGCGTTTAACATGTCGCCCAGCGAAGGGCCTACGCTTGTTTTCAGTGTGTTGGCCAACATCTTCCAGGAGATGCCGTTGGGAAATGTGGCCGGGGCACTTTTCTTTTTGTTGTTATTTTTGGCCGCGATCACCTCCACGATCTCCATGTTAGAGGCACCCGCTGCTTACTTCATGGATACTCGCAAGTGGTCGCGCAAGAAGGCCGCGTGGTTGGTAGCTATTGTGGCGTTCTTATTTGGAATTCCTTCTGCCCTTTCGAACGGTGCTTCTGAATTTTTCACTTCCATGCATGTAGATGTGCTGGGCACCGTGAATCATGGTTTTATGGACATCATGGATTACCTGTTCGGCACGTTGTTTATGATGGTGGTGGTATTGGCCACTTGCCTGTATACGGGGTGGTTCATGAGTACCGACAAACTCGTAGGCGAAATTGAGACCGGAGCGCCCGGCTTCCGTCAACCAGTTGTATTTGGTTTATCACCGGCTATCATCTGGAAGTTTGCCCTGCGATTCTTGTGCCCCATCATCATCCTGCTGGTGATTCTAAACTTGTTTGGTGTTTTCGGCTAGACAGCCATCTCAAAAATAACTTTACCGTCATTGATAGGGAGGAACGACCGCGTCAATCCCGTGTTTGATCTCGGAATTGGGGATTGCTTCGCTGTCGCTTGCAATGACGTGCTTTTTTTGAGATGGCTTTCAAGAAAGCCTTCGCACCCTGCTTGCAATAATCCTATTCAAACAATTCCAGAATAGGTTTACCTACGCTGCCGCTTGGGAGGCGCAGGTTGAGTAGCAACGCCAGCGTGGGGGCGATATCCGTTATCTCATAGGGTTTAACTGAAGTGCCCGCGCGAATTCCCGCACCATAAAACAAAATCGGCACGTGTGTGTCGTACGAATAGCCCGATCCGTGCGTGGAACCTGTGACACCGCCCCAGGCCAGCCAGCCCGACTCCAGCACAAACATCAAATCGCCACTACGCTTGGCGTGAAAGCCTCGCACCACTTTACCTTTCATACCGCTTTCTTGAAAAGCCGACTGCTGAATAACATCGCGGCTAAATACTTGTGCCACACCTTCCGTGTTCAGCAAGAATTTTTCAATCAGTTGTGTGGCAATCAACAAATCCACACCAGAGGTGCGGGGTTCAGCATCAAACGCTTCGTGATTGAGGTACACCTGTTCGGTGGAGAGGGATTCCACAATTTTTTTGCCAGGAAAGTATTTTGCCAAAAACTCATTCAACTTGGCTTCCACAAAGGAAGGGCGGAAATAGTCACCTGGCATTTTCAAATCGCGCATGTATTGCGGTACTTCCGCCACGCCATGATCGGCCGAGAGGAAAACAACGTATTCGTATTTTCCAACCTTATCATCCAACTCCGTTAAAAGCGAGGCCAACTGCCGATCCAACCGCAAATAGGTGTCTTCAATTTCTACGGAGTTAGGGCCCATCGCATGGCCGATTCGGTCGGTACTAGAGAATGAAATCGCCAGAAAATCTGTTACCTGATCCTGCCCGAGGCCCTCGCCTTCCAAGGCCGCCTTGGCCATTTCTGCCACGAGATCATTTCCATACGGAGTATTTAAAAGCATTTCATATTCTCCGTTCAGCTTACGTAACTCGGCCAGCTTATATGGAAATGTGCTCCGCTCTTTGCCCTTCATACGGTTTTCGTATGGCGAATCATCGGGGCCGGATTCT
>JBIIVI010000212.1:0-6329 GCA_044339555.1 Cyclobacteriaceae bacterium
ATTAGGAAAAGGTGTGTTAAACTCCCCAGCTTGGTTACTTCTCATTGCATTTGTATTGAGTGTTGGCTGTACCCAGAGAACAGAAAAAAAACAGCTACTTGTTTTTAACGATGAGCTTGAAGTCTTTTCTCTTGGGCAAGGTTCGCCTTTAGAGCAATGGCTGAGGTGTGACAAGGTGGTTGTGTACCAAAATTTGAAATTTGGATACTCAGAAATGTTTCAATGGCACGAGTACATTGAAGAATACCCGCATGTGAAATTTATCTTTATTGTGCAGGCTCAAGATGAAGCGCGGATCAAGGAGTTTCTTTTGTTTTATAAACTTGACAATTATTCCATCTTTTGGGATCGGCACAATAGATTCAAAAAGGATAACAAGATAGAGTCGGAAGTGAGTTTTATAGCTTTTCTTGTTGATAAGGAAAACAAAGTGGTTGGGTTATCAAACCCGACCATACCGGATTTTTCCAAACGTTTAGCGAAATTGGATGGCTGTTAGCTGCTAAATGAGCACACATTGCTTGAGAGCAATCCAATCATTTTGGAATAGAGGCGAGTTTGAGTCAGGTGGATTCCTGACGAAGAAGGGTCATTTGGTCAGCTGGGCACTAAGCGCATTGACTATTTCAAAATTTTTTCCCGAGATGCACTTGGTAACGAACGGAATTGGTAAACACATCTTGGTAGATGAGTTGAATCTTCCCTATTCGAGCGTTTCGCTGGAGTTTGATAGCTACCAACCGAGTGTGCCAAAAGAACCGTGGCCGCTACGAAAACTGTTCGTCTACTCGCTTCAGAAAGCACCTTTCCTTCATTTCGATGGCGATGTGTACCTATGGCGGTCGCTTCCCGCACGGATTCAGACTGCCGACTTAGTAGCCCAAAACCTAGCTTTGAATTTGCCATACTATTCTGAAGCATACCGTCATCTTAAGTGCCAGAAGGCAGACTCTCCAGAACCCGTGTTTCCGAACGGAGAAGTTTATGGCGCTAATGCGGGTGTAATGGGTGGCCGATGTTGGTCCTTTTTCGGTGAATTTTACCAATTAGCAAAAAAGGTACTGATCATTAATCAAAGCAAAGTTGACGAGGCAAATCTGGATTACATCGGTGCATTTATTGAAGAGGCGTTGTTCTATATATATGCCAAAAAAAAGGGGTTAACAGTAAAGTATCTTTTTGACTTTCAGGTGACAGAGAATTTCTACCCCAGTTTGCAAGAGTTCGCACAGTTGCCAGACTGCTGCGCGTACATCCACCTGATGCGGGGTAAGTCAAATCCGCTACTGGTAAATTTTCTCACGCAACGCATCGAAATTGAATATCCGGATACCTACGAGGCAATAAAAAGTTTTCTAAGTAAAACAGCATCCTATGAAGTTAGTACTGAAAGGTTTAGCCCGTTAGGTCATCCAAGGGCAAATCTGCTCCTGGACAGATACGGTTTATCAGCGCCTGGTTTTGAAGAAGAAAAAATGATTCGTTTGGATGAGCAACAGAAATTGCTTTTAGAGGATGTCCGGGCGTTTGAAACTGCAAGGCAGGCCTTTGAAGTGTCTGTAGCAGGTTCTCGCGCTACTAACCCCGACTACTTTATCTCAGTCGATAAATACCTTGGCGAAGGGGCAGACATATTTTGCAAACGCAGAATCGGTTTATCTCGTAGCGTCTGTTTCATTGAATCGGAGTGGCCGTGGGCGATGGATTACCATAGAACACTTGAAAATGCTCGCTTTGATGCGATTATCTGCCTTCCGCCATCGTATTTTCTAACTGCTGTTGTTAATCTGCAGCCTGAGGGCGGTATTTTTGAATATCAATTCGATGGATTTGGCTTATTGATCATTGACGGTCTGCAAGAACCTGTTTCGATTAATCAGCTTGCTGCCGATATTGAAACTCAAACTGGCCAAGTAACGGGCGCTAAAGAAGCATTAATAAATTACATCCGTTTTTTTCTTTATTTCGGAATTCTTCGGTTTACCGGGGAATAGGTTTTGTTTAGATCACGAATGCGAGAATCACTACAAAACTAAGCGCCCTTGCCGGGATACCCTCACCGAATTTACCAATAGCCAGCGCAAACCGTAAGATGCCCTAATCGCAGTTTATTGGTCACCTGATTGCACAGTGGTTCTTGTATGTTGGAACACGATATTTTTGCGCCAGTGGCAAAAAAAAATATCTTTAAACCGGTACTAAAAAATTTAGAAAATCGCCCAGCGAAAATAAAATGGCAGTGGAGGGCGGTTTATTTGTGTTAATGCCATAACGCAGAGGCTTCTTACAAAGGCACGTTGCAAAACTCTGACTTGCAGCGAATGCCTGTGTGATCTGCCGGTAAGGTCGATAAAACCGATGGGAATTTGCAGACCAGATTTCTTGGGCCCCCTGATTTCCGTCAATCCGGCCCATTTTGCGGGTGCGACAAAAAATATTTAAAAAAAATGCCCACTGACATAAAACGGCAGTGGCGGGTGTTTCATTTGTGTTAATGCCATAAGGCAGAAATAGAAAACAAAACAGTTATGAATTTCAAAAAAAGTTTGATTCGAGTTAAATCTATAATGGCCCTGACAGTCGCTGTGGTAATCCTTGGTGTAACGGGAGTTGTATGGGAGGCGAGAGCAAGTAGTGATTGTAACAGCTCGACTAACAAAGACAAGTACTGGGATAACGACACCTGCCCATCAGCAAAAGACCACTGTTGCGGCAAGTCTAACGCACTTGTACTTTTTTAAGCGAATGCTCCTTCTTTAGGGCGGAATCAGGTGATTTTCTTTTTTCGCCCTCTTTTTTCAACTTACACCAATGTCAGGAATCTTGATACGTGTTGTTCTTTACTATTTCTTATTCACCGCATTTGCTTGTAGTAGCGATCGCGAAGAAAGGCCTTTACCGATGGAATTAGTGAAGGATGGATTGAAGGTATTTGACATCGACAGTACAACCAGCCTTAAATCTTGGTACGTGGATGTTCTTGAGAATGATTCCGGCAGGTGGCTATTGTATCACAATAGAAATTCACCGTCAATTCAATTTTACGACTTGGAACGTCAAAATCTGGCTTTTGAGGTGCCTTTGCTTCAAACGGGTCCCGATGGCGTAGGCACCATAAACGGCTTTTACGTAAAGTCCCTTGACTCAATTTACCTCTTGAACGTTTCGGACATGCGCCTCTTCTTGGTGAATAGAAAAGGTCTGGTAAAAAGATATTTTTCATTTCTAACGCCTATGGCAGCTTTTCCGTTTGGCAGCATGTCTACACCAACAATTATTTCAGGAAGTCCCGCTATTTTTTTTTATGGTAAACTTCATTTTGCTGCTAGGCCTGGTACTGGCCCTGCCAATCCCGAGACCTTTCGGGACGGGAAGGTAGATTTAGCAATAGACCTGACCACAGGGTTCTACGAACTCGATTTCAACTACCCGAAGGTGTACCAAAAAGCATCGTTCGGAAACTTTTGGGGCAAGATTTTTAGAGCAAAAACCCACGATGCTCGTATCATCTATTCGTTTGCAGCAGATGAGCGAGTTTACGTTACAGACTATACCCAAACCGAGTCATTCGATGCTGAAACCTCGATCTTCGATAGACCCTTCCCATACAAGGATGTGGCTTCCATGCGCGCCAACAACATTCAATCTACTATGTATGCAGGAATTTTTTTTGATAAGTATCGAAATGTTTATTATCGGATTGTTACGGGTGGAAATGAACAGGTTGACGACCAACATGTTTCGCGGGAAATTTACGATAGCAAACCGATCTCCGTAATCGTACTTAATTTAGCTTTCGAAAAAGTGGGCGAGACACTTCTTCCCAACAAGATGCACGATCCCTTGGCAGTCTGTGTCGCGCAGGAAGGGCTTTTGATTTCTAACTCAAATTTAGACAATCCGCAACTCTCTGAAGACCAACTCTCTTTCACTATCTACCTGCCGAAAGAAAAAAAGAAATAGGTTGATTGCCTTTCCAAAAAGCAGACGTCTGCGGAATTAGGCGCATCTTGACCGGCGAACGAAGGACCAATAACAGCGAATGGCAATGGGATATTTAGGAATTGGCTGAGTAAAATATGAAAAGTGAAGTATGAGCATCTGAAAAAACATTTTCGAATGTTGGTAAAGAAGTTTAATGATTCCATCTTTGATTAATGGCGCGCTGATCAAGTACGTTTGCTTTTTCTTTATTTCGGCATCGTTGAATTCACCGAGTACATCACTTTGTTTCGATAACAAAACCTGGGATAACCACAAACACATACACCGCACTTGCCACCATACCACCCAATGTGCCGGTAGCCAGCGCAAACCAAAAAATCTCCTGATCGCCCAACACAACAAATGGCAATAATCCGAGGCAGGTAGATATCATGCTTAAGGATAGAGGTTTTACTTTTGAAAAAACGGCCCGGCTAACGGCCCGCCCGGACCGATGTCGTTGCTCGCGAATAGCAGCCACCATGTAGATGGAAGCCGCAACGGCGAGGCTGGCTTGCAAAATAAAGGCGGCATATCCTCCCTGATCAAAATAGTAGCCGCCCCATCCAAACACGGCAAAAATCCCGATGAAGGAGAACGGAATGCTACCGGCAATCAAGATGGGGGCATACACGTTTTCAAAGAGAATGGCGCTTACCAGATACACCAATACAAGAAGTATTGCCAGCAGTGCATAGTTGCGTTTCACTTTGTTCCAGTCGAGCAGCCAGGCCGATTTTTCGGCCGTGTAGCCGGGCGGCAAGCCTGCCCGGAATTTTGTCAGTGTTTCGTCCAGATATTGATTGCCGAACTGGTAGCTGCCGTAGTAATCAAATCCAACCTGCCGCAGGTACTGGCGGTTGTCTTTGTGGATGGCGTTAAGGGTCGATCGTTTTTGTACGCGCACGAAAGGAGCAAGCGTCACGGTCGTTGAGTCCTTCGGGAGGTACCAATTTGTAACTTCGTACATGGAGTAGGTATTATTTTCAAGCCCACGCAGCACCACGGGTGTTGTTTTGCGGTTGATCCAGATGGCCGGAGCTGCCCGCGTAACACCGGTGGCTTTGCGCAGGCTGGCAAGCGCGTCACCGATCCTGAGGTCCCACTCGTAATGGCCTGAAAAATCCAGCACCCATTCATCCGTATTTTTTTCAAACCACGAGAGCCGCTCGTTGGTGTTCACTTTTTGAATTCGTTTGTGCTGGAGAAGTTGCCCGGCCAAAACTTCGGCCTGGCGTTCCAATTCCTGGTAATTATAGCCTTTAAGTTGTACTTTGAAATTGGGGAGGGATTCGGAGTTGCTGTTGCTGAAACCGCGCCCCACGCCAAACACGTTCCACTCCACACCGCCCCAGTCCAGCGACTGGGCAATCAACCGGCTTTTCAGTTGGTAAGGAAACGCGCCATCGGCTGTTTCGCGCGGAAACGAAATTTCGATCTGCGCAAATTGGCCCGAGTACACATGCGTAACAAATCGGTCGATGCCACGAAATTGAGCCAGGTATTTTTCCATCCCCGCCATCACCCGGTCCATATCGTTTAGCGTGTGACCATGCGGTAAGGCGGCTTGCACAAATAATCGTGTTTTCTCCGGGTTGCGAAAGCCGCTACGTTCAAAAACATTTCGAACAAAGGCCCGGAGTGTTCCACCCGTGGCTGGATCGATGATCGGCCGAATTTTTTCCTGATACCAGTCGCTGCCAATCGTGTCGTTATACCACGTTTGCTCCTTCCATGACGTGGGCAGGAGAAACACGGGCAGCCCGAAAGCCAAGATGCAGGCAGCCAACACCAGTTTCTTGCGCCCGGACAGCACCATAACCAGCCAGAGGTAGAAAATCCGGCACCGTAGGGTAAGTCGGTTGGCTCCTCTCTTTTTTGTTTTCTTTTTATAGGAATAAAGTTGCCGCGCGGCCGGAATAAAAAAGATTGCCACCAAAACCGAGGTTGCGATCGCCACGATCACGCTTACGCCAAACTCGGCCAGATTCTCCTGTTGCTCGGCGGGGAGAAAAAAAAGTAAACACAGGCACAGGATTGAGCAAAAGGCTGCACCGATCACCGAACGAGCTACACTAGACTCTTTTCGCTGCTCAAGCGCGTCCAGCATCAGGATAAGGTTGTCTAACAGGATACCAAAAGCGATGGTGAGACCGGCAATGGAGTACAGGTGAATCTTCAACCCGAACAGGTAACTCCCCAATACCGTTAAGCAAAACGTGATGCCAACACCGGCCAGTAGCAGGAAAACCTGGGCGGCCTGCCGGTAGGCGAGCAGTACGAACGCAATCAGAATGCCAATGGCGAGTGCCGAACGGCCGTAGGTTTTCTGAAGTTCTGCACGC
>JBIIVI010000213.1:0-6326 GCA_044339555.1 Cyclobacteriaceae bacterium
AGTCATTTTCCAATAAGTTGAGAAATATATCTATCCCAAGTCCGCTTTCAATCGAACTCTTGTCCGAGAGGACTCTAGGCGGAATTTTAGCAAGCAGCGGTGAAAAAATACCCCAGATTTCAGATTCAAAGCCATTTAGTGTGTGTAGAGATATTTTTATGGGTAGTATTTCCATTTGAAAGGATTATTGTCTCAGCGGGGTCTTCGTCCCGAGACCCCGCGTTATTTTATTTCCGCTCCCTGCGGAGTCTCAATTAAGAACCCGCGAGCGCAGCGGAAGAATGATAGTTGTCCTACACCTTGAAGGTGTAGGACAACTTATCGACCAGTGTAGGATAACTAGTCACTACATCGGCTTTTCCACATTCACCTTCACCGGCTTTTCGTAGCCAAACAACTCATCCAGCGTAAGCTCTTGCACAGCTCCGTACTTCTGGAGGTCTTTCAGGTTTAACTTGGCGCGATCGCCCACGAGTACGATGTTGAATGGCCGACCTTTTACATGTTGTTGCTGAAACGCCTCCACGTCTTCGAGCGTCATGTTCTGCACTTGCTCGTATACCGTTTTCCGGATGTCGTAGTCAATCCCTTTACGCTGGGCGTCATCGTAGCGGAAGAGCTTGTCGGCCTTTACCACACGTTCGCTTTCAATTCGGCTCAGCACGGCATTGCGGGCCACATCAAAACTGGCTTCGCTTTTCGGGAAGTTCTGGATCAACTCCGTCATCGCCTTCATCGACTCGGGCTGCTTGTCAGCTTGTGTACCAATGTAGCCAAAGAAGTAATCGTTTTGTCCTTTCTTGTCGGCCAGCGAATAGTTGGCAAAAGCAGCGTAGGCCAAACCTTGTGCTTCGCGCAACTCTTGAAATACAGGTGAGCCCATGTTGCCACCAAAGTACTCGTTAAACATCTGCGCGGCAGGCTGGCGCTCGATATTGAAAGAGTCAGCCTTTGAAAGGAAAATGATCTCGGCCTGCACCATGTCGTAATTCGTCCAGAACACCTTTGGGGCGCTCATGTCGGCAATCTGGAATTTCGTGGCAGCCGGTAGAGGTTGGAATTCGTCCGGCAACCGGTGGTAGGTATTCAGCAACGATACCAGCTTCTTATCTTCCGCGGGGCCATAATAGAACACCCGGTGTTTCATTTGGGTGAAGTTGTGGATCAGCGACACCAACTCATCCGACTTCAACTCCCGGAGCGCCTTATTCGACAAGACATTCGTAAACGGTGACGTGTTTCCGTAAAGGCCGAAGTTCACCAGACCCTGCCAGAGAATGGCAAACTTATCTTTCTTCTGGTCATCGCGCTTCTTAAACACGCCGTCAATCATTTTTTGGAGCGAGGCGTTATCGGCCTTGGCGTTGGCGAGCAACTCTTCAAAGAGTTTGACAGAAGCTTCCATATTTTCAGCCAACCCCTGTAGATAAATGTACGTGCGATCCTCGCCAGCAAATACGCCAAAGTTGGTGCCGAGTTTATAAAACTCTTTTTTCACATCTTCAGGCGAAAGCTTATCGGTACCCAGGTAGTCCAGATACTCTACCGCCAACGGCAGGCGCGTATCGCTGTTAGTGCCCGCATCCACGATGTAATACATCATGAACAAATCGTTTTCTTCGTTGCGGGTGTAGAGAATCTCCACATCCTTGTTCATCGTTAGCTTTTGAATATCCTTTTCGAAATCCAGGAACACCGGCTTTAAACGTTCCACTTTGTTGGCCAAAATGCCCTCATGAAAAGGCGACTTGCTTTCTTTGTTGAGCGATACTTTGGTGATGGCCGGCTTTTCTACTTTCAGGGCGTTCTCATCTTTGCCGGTTCGCTTGTACACCACCACGTAATTCTCCTTATAGTAATCATTAGCAAATTTCACCAATTCTTCTTTGGTTATTTGGCGCAGGGCTTCAATTTCGGCAACGGCTTGTTGCCACGGCATGTGGTTCACAAACGCACTCATAAGTTGGTCCGCCCGGAAGTAATTCACTTCCGACTGTTGGATCTGATTCTTCTTCAAATCATTGATCACGGCTGTGATTAGCCAATCTTCAAACTCGCCTTTTTTTACCAACTCAATCTGGCTTAATAGCAAGTCCTTCACTTCTTCCAGTGTTTGGCCTTCGCGAGGTCGGGCGGAGAACACATGAACACTGTAATCGCGTAAGCCCTGCACGTACGAGGTGGGCTCCAAAACTTTTTGCTGTTGCTTTAAATTTAGATCGATCAAACCAGCTTCACTGTTCGAAAGGATCATGTCCAGCAAGCGCAACTTCTTGTAGTCTTCATCCGTGCGCCCCATAAATCGGAATCCGATATTTGCCCATTCCGCATCCGGGCCGATCACTTCTTTTACGATGGGTTGTGCAATGGGCTGCTCTTCGGTCTTTTTCCACTCCGGAAGGTTTTCGTTGGGTTGCCAATCGCCAAAGTATTTGTCGATGAGTGCGATGGTGGCATCGTAATCCAGATCGCCACTCAGACAAATGGCCACGTTGTTTGGCCGGTAGTACGTATCGAAATATTTTTTGATCTCCGTAATCGAAGGGTTTTTCAAATGCTCAATGGTGCCGATCACGGTTTGCGTACCATAAGGATGCGTGGGAAAAAGAGTTGAGAAGAGTGCTTCAAAACTTTTACGGTAGTCGTTGTCGAGCGAGCGATTTTTTTCTTCGTACACCGCTTCTAACTCGGTATGGAATAGACGTGGAGTAATCATCCGAAAGCGATTCGCTTCGATTTGTAGCCAGTTTTCAAGTTGGTTGGTGGGAATGTCGTTGATGTACACGGTTTGATCGTACCAGGTAAAGGCATTGGTACCCGTGCCGCCAAGTTCGCTGATCATCTTGTCGTACTCATTCGCGATGGCAAAGCGCGAAGCCTCGTTGGAGACTTTGTCGATCAGTTGGTACATTTCTTTACGCTGTTGTGGATCCGTGAGCGTAGCGTATCGGTTAAACAGATTCTCAATGCTATCAAGCAGCGGTTTCTCCTTGTCCCAATCCACTGTTCCAAAAGAGGAGGTGCCTTTGAACATGATGTGTTCGAGGTAGTGGGCCAGGCCGGTATTGTTAGCCGGGTCGTTCTTTCCGCCCGCGCGCACTGGAATCATGGTGTAAATGCGGGGCTCCGCTTTGTATTGGCTCAGGTACACCTTCAGGCCGTTTTTGAGTGTATAAATCCGCGCTTTCAGCGGATCATTGGTTACATACTCGTAGGTGTAGCTACCGCTTTCCGCAGTTTTAAGCGAAAAGGAATTTTTTTGTTGGCAGGCGCCAATGATCACCGTCAAGGCGATCATCCCAAAGATGGAACGAAGGAAGTTGTACATAGCGGGTTAGTTTTACCTTTCGAAAGTAGGCAAACTTGCCGGATTTTCCGCGTGTGTTTAAGTCCGGGTTGGTGGAGTTTTGGAGGGCGGTCGGCTTACTTCCGCTTGGCGAACTCGAACGTGCGGGAGACGTTAAAGCCCAGCCGCATTTCCTGGTTAGACCATGATCCCACGGTGTACGGAATCACCTGTGTTTCGTTAATGCTGTAGCCATTGGTGACAAACACCTGAAACACGTGCCCACCTGTTTCAATGTCGAACCCGATGGCCAGCACATTGTAGAAGACACTTGCATCGCGGGTGTAATATGTAACAGGGGCGATGTACTCGGCCGTAAGCGCCACACTACGCGTGAATTTGTAGCGCATCGACCCGGCTAACGCCACGATGTCGTTTTTATCGGTGAGTTTATCCACCAGGTTATGATGGACAAACAATGGGCTTAATTGCAAGCTAAACTTCGGGGTAAACTTCCGCGCCACCATCACCATGGCCAGGTAGGAGAGTCGGTTGGAGAAGTACTCGTAGCGCGGGTTGCCGGACAACGTGCCGGGGTCGCGTTCGCCCAGTATATTTCCAGATCCTACTACTGTAATTGTTAGGGGCATGGAGTTATCCGTGGTTTGACGTAACCATTTGTATTTGATGAAACCATCAAACACTTTACGATCCGATGTCCGGCCCACACCTATCATAAGTCGGTCGGTGAGCGCATAATCCAATCTGAACTGGATGCTGGCCGGGCCATCGAGTCCCCACAAATTTTGCGCACCCGATCCCAGGGTGCCGAAGCGGTGGGCAATACGAAACTCGAGCGATCGCGCGCCCAGCGTTTCCACAGTGTGCAAATCCACGAGCCGGGTTCCTTTAAACGTGGCGTATGTGTAGTCTTTGGTTTTTGGTTCCAGTGCGTCTAGCTCTTTCAAGAGATCATCTTGCGCCTGGATCGGTGTCATCAGCGCAAGCGAGCAAATCGATAGGAGTAATTTCTTCATGGCTTTTTATTCGGGCGTTCCATTGGTAATCCACAACTTGATTTTTTCGATCTGGCAGGCGGGCAGCGCACGCGAAGGCGGCATGGCCGAGAAGCCGGGCCTGCGGTCGATCACGTTTACCAAAAGACTGTTGTTGGTAGAATTGCGCACAGCGGAGTAGCTGTCCAGCCGAATACCACCGCTGGCATTGCCTGCCGTATGGCAGGAAACGCAATTGAGGTTAATGATGCTCTGGATGGCTGCTGTGTAGGTAGCGGGTACTTCTGCGCTGCAGGGATCGGTAGTGGTCAACACCGGGTAGAGACCTTCTACGCTATCGTAATAACAGCCGGTGGCTACGATCAAAAACAAGTAGGGGATAATTTTTTGCATGCTCACTTTTCTTTTGCGCCTTGTAAGATCCAAACATAGATCAGGTTAATCTGCGGATCGGCCAGTAGTCCATCCGGAGGCATCCCAACACCGGGTGTCAGGTTGGTGGTGACGCGGAACAGTTTGCTTCCTTTCGGATCGCCTGCTTTTACCTGACCCATCACATCGCTATAGCTCAACAGCGTAGGACTTTCGCCACCTGCCGCATGGCAGCCTGCGCGCGCACAATTGTTCAGCATTATCGGTTGAATGTCGTTTTCGAACGTAAGCACCGGTGTTCGCGGAACAACGGGTTCTTGGCTACACCCGACCCACAAGGCGAAGGCAGCTAGTAGAAAAAAAAGATACTTCATCTGTTCATCACATTTTTTGAAATCGCCAATTCACTCACATTCAGAACAGGAGATGCCTCGTTCCTTTGTAATCACGTTACTCATCGCATCAACAACGCAACAAGTAGCAAAATCATTTGGCTTCATGCTATGATTTTGGTCAAATGTTTTTCACAATTCGTCCAGCCCATTCAACACTTCGGTATATGCAAGTCATACTTTCACGAGCGGAACGGCCATCTTTCGGGAAACTTCATCACATGGAAAAATTTACTCCGGTTTTGTTAGCGTTGCACGTGGCGGCTGGTATTGTTTCGTTTGTAGCGGCCCCCATCGCCCTTATGTTGAGGAAGGGAGCAGCGGGGCATCGGCTTTTTGGCAAGATATTTTTCTATGCGATGACAGTTGTTTTCATCACCGCCTGTATCGTGGCGCTGGTACGGTGGAATCTGTTCTTGCTGATGATAGGCGTGTTTAGCTATTACGGGGTGGTCAGTGGCTACCGGGCGCTGTTTCATAAGCAGTTACATCTTGGCCGCGGTCTTACCTGGGTGGACTGGGCGGCTGCGTTAGCTGCGACTGTATTCAACCTGATGTTCCTCGGCATTGGAATTTTTTGGCTCGCGCAAGGTCAGGGTGTGGGTATCCTGGCCATCGTTTTCGCGGGGCTGGGTTTGGTCGGCTGTACACGAGATCTTACGTGGTTTATTCGCCCTCCGCAGCACAAGCACGTTTGGCTTTTTCGCCATATCGGCAATATGATGGGTGCCTTTGTTGCCGCACTTACGGCGTTCTCCACACAAACCATGTTTTTTTTGCCCGGCCTATTGCCGTGGCTGTGGCCCACGCTTGTTGTGACTCCGTTGATTGCATTCTGGATTCGGTATTACCGCACCAAATTGGATCAGGGCGTGAGGCTGTCGGAATTGGTTGAACTGAAAAGTTGATACTTTTGATTATGGGTCACTTCGCGACATTCTGTAAACAAAATGTGCGTGTACTACAGGGCCTGGTGGTTGCCGGGCTTGGCATGACGTTTTTGATGAAGTTGAATGCAAGCTGGTCGTGGCACGTGACGGGCTACGTGGCAGCCTTCACGATTCTGAACTGGATTTTTCTATGGTTGGGGAATGCGTACCTCAGCGAAGTTTTGAACAAACAGATTTCCTGGCAGGAGCAGCCACTGCTGAGGCTCGGGGTTGGCATCGTAGGTATGGTGGTGTACACGCTCAGTTCAGTTTACCTGCTCATTTTTTTCTTTCGTTACGTGGTAGGATTTGATGTTGGCGGAGACATGGG
>JBIIVI010000214.1:0-6202 GCA_044339555.1 Cyclobacteriaceae bacterium
TTGGCAGCCTCCGCAGCCGCGTTTTTATAGAAGTCGCGCTGGTAAGCGAGTAGCTCTTCGCGTAGTTCGTTTACCGCTTTTAACGAACTGAGCATCGTAACAAACTGGTTGCGGATGGTAAACGGAAAGGTGAGCACGCCGTTGGTGCTTTCTTGCGCGTGGCCACGCGAGCTCGCCTGTTCAAATAAAATCCCCACACAGCCTTGAATGTCGGGGTAGGTGGAGCCTTTGCCGTAGTAGAAGTCATCGTATCCTTCTTGTGTAAAATAGAGCGAGCCGATTTCTTCCAACGCTTTCGCGTGATAGGTGCCCATCTTGCGCGTAAGTTCCTGGTTCTTTTCCGGCGTAAGCGGATGCACGCGCGAGGGCACGCCCGGCATGAAGAAGAAAGTAGCATTGGTACCTTGCTCGTGGTGATCGGTCAGCACATTTGGGCGCCATGCTTGAAACTTGGCTACCCGTGCCTGCGACTCCGGATGTTGCGCCACCAGCCAATCGCGGTTCAAATCAAACCAATAATGATTGAAACGGCCGCCCGGCCACGCTTCGTTGTGTTCAATGTCGTTGGCATCAGTAGCGATGTTGATGCTCTTGCGGGCATTTACCCAGCTGGCAAACCGCTGGAGGCCATCCGGATTAAAACTAGGATCAAAAAGCACCACCGTATTTTGAAGGTAGTTTTCGATTTCCGGCCCTTGTGCAGCCGCGAGGTAATACGCCATGATAAGGCCGGCATTAGCGCCGCTGGCCTCGTTGCCGTGAATGCTGCAGCCGAGGTAAAACACAGCGGGCATCTTTTTCAGATCGAGGGTACCCGATTTGCCGGCATCCGAGAGAAGCAAATGCTCTTGCCGGATTTTTTCGATGTTTTGGTGATTTTGCGGGGACGTAATGGTGAGCAGCAGCAACGGACGCCCCTCGTAGGTTTTGCCCATCACCGCAAGGGAGATCCGATCGGAGGCCTGATCCAGCGCGTACATGTATTGCACCAACCGGTCGTGGGTAACATGCCACTCGCCCACTTCATGGCCGATAACAGCGACAGGGACCGGAATGGCTGGATTCAGAGTAACTTTCTCGGGAAGGTAATAATCGATTTTTTGCTGCGAAAACGTTGCAGACGAGTAAAAAATGAGACATAAAAACGAAAAAAAGCACTTGTTCATGATCAATTAGGTTTACTATTAGTCAACATTTAAATTCGCAGCGTTTTGCAAAAGGCTCCAAAAGCGCGGATTTTCGATTTTTGTTTATTACGGTTCTGTTAATTTTTAACAGCGATTGTTTTAAAATCGATAAAATCGATTAAAACCTTACCTGCCGTTCTGCTGGTATTTTTGCAAGCCGATTTACTAAACTAAAACCAATCGTATGAGAAAAATTCTACAACTCACGGTAGTTCTTATGCTAACGGCAGTCAGTGGACTGTTCGCGCAGGGAGTTACTACCTCTTCCATGACTGGCAAGGTGCTTGACCAGAAAGGGCAAGCGCTTCCTGGAGCCAACGTGGTGGCTACCCACACGCCTTCCGGAACTACGTATGGAACCATTACACTGATTGATGGGCGCTTCAACATTCCCGGTATGCGGGTAGGTGGCCCTTACACTGTACGGATTTCGTTCGTGGGGTATCAGGAATCTACCTTTAATGATGTGTTTTTGGCGTTGGGTAGCGCTGCGAACCTGAACGCTACTTTACAGGAGCAATCCACGCAACTGGAAACTGTTGTAGTATCAGCCAATCGCTCAGATGTTTTCAGTAATGATCGTACAGGTGCGTTTACTAACGTGCGCAGAGAACAATTTGAACGACTCCCTACCATCTCCCGTTCGTTTCAGGATTTCAGCCAATTGACTCCACAGGCCGGTCCGGGCTTCACGTTTGGAGGCCGATCCAATCTCTACAACAACTTTACGATCGATGGGGCTACATCCAATAACGTTTTTGGTTTAAGTGCGCTACCTGGTGGGCAAACACAAGCTCAGCCGATTTCAGTGGATGCCATTGAAGAGATTTCGGTTTCTATCGCGCCCTATGATGTACGCCAAGGTGCCTTTACCGGTGCAGGCATCAATGCTGTAACGCGTAGTGGAACGAATGAATTTTCTGGATCAGCTTACGGTTTCCTTCGCAACGAAGGCATGGTGGGCAAGAAGATTGCCGGCGTTGAACAACCGGTGCAATCGTTTAACTTCTACAATGCCGGTTTCCGTTTAGGCGGCCCAATCATCAAAAACAAACTGTTTTTCTTTGTTAACTACGAGAACGAGAGGAGAACCGACCCGGCCGTTCTTTTCCCGGCCAACACTACGGGCAATCAAGCCCTTTTCATCACTGACACTGCCGATCCCAACTATGGCAATCCAGCGAACATTGGCCGCCTACAAAACTTCCTATTGGATCCTGCAAAAGGTTGGACGTTCGATCCCGGCACCGTCAACAATTTTGATGTGCCTACTCAGAGTGTAAAGTACCTCGCAAAACTTGACTGGAACATCAACGACAGTCACAAGCTTACTCTTCGCTATAACCAATTGAACTCCATTCGTGATATTCCACCCAGCAACTCGGGCGGTATCGGTTCAGCGCCTCCTGGTGGTCGCCAGAACAACGTAAATTCAATTCCGTTTTCAAATTCCTGGTACCGCCAAAACAACAATCTCAATTCGATCATTGCTGAATTGAATAGTCGTTTTGGTAACAAGTTTTCAAACACGTTTACCTTAGGTTATTCTGCGTTTCGCGATTTCCGCGAACAGGCAGGCGGTGGTACACCGGCCAACTTTCCTACGGTAGATATTGTTGGCCCGAACGGAAATACGTTGGTATCGTTCGGTCCAGATCCGTTTACCCCTAACAACCGCCTTAATCAGGATATTATTCAAATCAACAATAACTTTAACATCTTCTTAAAGGACCACACAATCTCAGTGGGTACCGCAAATGAGATCTTCCGATTTGAAAATATTTTCACCCAGCAGATTCGTGGTGTGTATCAGTTCAATAATGGTATTCAGCAATTCATTGACAACGTTACTGCTCCCACAGCAGCAAATGCGCCCCACCAATACCTGCTTCAATATTCTGCTATCGCTGGTAACCCGGCTCCCGGGGCAATTTGGCGTGCTACCCAACTTGGCTTTTATGCTCAAGATGAGTTCACAGGCATTAAGAATTTAAAGCTTACCGCCGGTATTCGCGTGGATCTGCCCGTCTTCCCTACCTCATTACCTAACAACACTGTTGCAGAACAGTTGACCTTTGTGGACGGCGAACGTATTGACGTTGCGAAATTGCCCAATACTACAGCTTTGTTTTCTCCACGTTTAGGGTTGAATTACGATGTTTTTGGAGATCAAAAAACACAGCTTCGTGGCGGTACAGGAGTGTTTACCGGGCGTGTTCCCTTCGTTTGGATTTCAAATCAGGTGACAAACAACGGATTGCTTTTCGGATCGATCATCAACAACAGCCAGGCTGCTAACGCTAGCAATCCATTCCAACCCACACCTCAAACCAGTTCCGGTGCCGCACCTCAGTTTGCAATCAACGCAACTGTTCCGAATTTTCGCTTCCCGCAAGTGTGGAGAACAAACCTTGCGATCGACCAAAAACTCCCTGGCGGGTTAATTGGAACTTTGGAAGCGATATACACGCAAGACCTGAATGCTGTTTTCATTCGCGATGCAAACCTGAACAATCCGGTTCGCACGATTGATGGAGACGGCCGCCCACAATTCCCGGCAACTATTGCCCCTAATCCGAACGGTGATCCTTTACTGTCTGGGCGACGCGTGAACCAGAACATCACGCAAGCGTTGATGTTGGATAACACCAATCGTGGCTACCAGTGGAGCATTACCGCTCAATTGCAAAAAACGTTTTCGAAAGGATTCTACGCATCGGCCGCCTACACGTACACGGACTCGCGTGACGTGAATAGCCAAAGCGGATCTACCGCGGGTGGATTATTCACCGGAAACCAGATCGTAGGTAGCCCGAGCGACCCCACGCTGGCATTCTCTAGCAACCTTACTCCGCACCGGATTATTGCAAACGCCTCTTATCGTAAAGAGTATCTTAAGAATTTCGCCACCACAGTGTCGTTTATTTATGAAGCTCGTTCCGGTAACAACTTCTCGTACACATATACTGGCGATTTGAATAGCGACGGAATTAGCAATAATGACTTAATCTATATCCCCCGTACGCGCGATGAAATTATCCTTACTACAACAGATGCTCGCGATACACGTTCTACAGCTCAAATCTGGGATCAACTCAATGCATACATTGAACAAGACGAGTACCTGAGTGCCAATCGTGGCAGCTATGCAGCCCGAAACGGGGCGGTTGCCCCTTGGGTAAATTTCCTCAATTTCCGTTTGCTGCAAGACTTTCATCTGGATATGAAGAGCGGCAGCAGAAACACCTTGCAGTTCTCATTTGAAATGGTAAACGTATTGAACTTCTTGAATTCGGACTGGGGCGTAATTAAATCACCGGCACGCGCGGGTATCATGGGATTCGCTGGTTTTGAAAACCCTGCTGCAACAACAGCCAACACCCAAACCAACCCGTTACTGCCAAGCAATTCCAACACGAATACAGTAGCTACCGGTCGGCCGATTTTTACTTTCCCAACCAATGCAGACGGTACACCCCTGCGCGATAGCTTCATTAATGCAACAGGCATTGGATCACGCTGGCAGATGCAGATAGGCGTTCGTTACATTTTTAATTAATCCGGGAATTTCAATCATGAAAAAAGAGACACTAAAAAATATCTTCCTTTTCGGGATAGCACTGACAACGATTTTGTTCACGGGTTGTGAAGATCCGCAGTACCCGGACCCGGTGCCGGCCTCCGGGGCAAGTACAAACACAGCACGAGTGCAGTTTACTCACGCATCTCCAGGGGTGGGCCCGCTTAACTTTTTTGCAAATAATAACCAGATTGGAGTTTCACAGTCATATCTCGGAACAACGGGATATTCAATACTGAATGTTGGCTCCACGCAGTTTCGCGGAAAAGCAGCAGCAGGAACGATCGGAGGCACCCTCGAAGGAAACGACATTATCTTTCGTGCCGGAGCTACCAACAACACGAATTTCTCGTTGGTAACGGGCCGCAACTACACCGTGTTTGCAGGCGATCTGGCAAGCCGCGCCCGTCCTACACAAACCGGCGCAACCGACCCAGGTGGTGTTCGCTTTATTGTGGTTGAGGATAACTTAACGGCACCAGCAGGCAACAATGCAGGTGTTCGGTTTATTCACCTCTCTCCCACCGCGCCGACAGTTTGGGTAACTACCGCACCGGGAACCGTTTTTGCCGGTATCTCTAACCGCACGTTCGCTTTCTCAGCTGCCGCTGGTTCGCGTACGCTGACTGGAACAGCATCAGCCTTCGCCAGCGTGGCGGCCGGTTCAGTAAATATCCAGGTTAGAACAGGGTCGGCAACAGGTACGGCCGTTTTGAGTTTAACCGGTATCACACTAGAAGCCGGTAAGCTGTATACGATTTACGCCCGTGGACTTGTGGCCGGCACAGGAAATGATGCGCTTGGGGCTACGATCATTCAGCATAACTGATTCCTTTTCGCTTTTTTGACAAGAGGCCGCCCTGCGGCCTCTTTTTTTTTGCGCTGGTTTTGGCTACTTTCAACAGGTGAGACTGCGCTTAACCGTTTTGATTTTCACGCTGGTACTCACCGGCTGCCCCTCCGGGCCCCGGGAGACCCTCATCGCCACTCCGCAAGTCAGCATCGATTTACCGGAGCTACGCGCGCAGGGCGTGCTCCGTGCCATTGTAGACAACAACTCCGTAAGCTACTTCATTTATAAGGGGCGTTCCATGGGTTTCGAATATGAATTACTTCAAAACCTCGCGACATATCTCAAACTACAATTGAAAATCACGGTGATCTCCGGCGTGGAGGAGGCGATCAACCAACTGAATAAAGGCGACGGTGACCTCATCGCTTTTCCACTAACCATCACCAAAAAAAGAAAAAAATATGTGCAGTTTACGCGGCCCCTTTTTCAAACCAGCCAGGTGTTGGTACAAAGAAAACCGGAGAACTGGCGCACGAACCCCGACCTGGCCGAACGCGCGATGGTGCGCGACCCGGCCGAGCTGATTGGCCGCGAAGTGCATGTGCTTGCCGGCTCGTCTTTCGCTACGCGGCTTCGAAATCT
>JBIIVI010000006.1:0-29835 GCA_044339555.1 Cyclobacteriaceae bacterium
CGACTCGCCTTCCGTGAGCGTATCACCAATTTTCAGATTGCCGGTATCAAAAATCCCTACGATGTCGCCGGGCCAGGCTTCATCAATCGTTTCCCGGTCTTGCGCCATAAAGGCGGTGGCATTGGAAAAGCGCAGCCCTTTTTCCTGGCGCACGTGGTAGTAGTTGCTGCCACGCTCAAACCGCCCCGAGCACACGCGCAGAAACGCAATGCGGTTACGGTGTTTGGGGTCCATGTTGGCGTGAATCTTAAAAATGAAACCGGAGAATTTTTTTTCCACGGGAGCGATGGTGCGCAACGTGGTGGCGCGTGGTTGTGGCGCCGGGGCAATGCGAATGAACGTATCCAACAGTTCTTTTACACCGAAGTTGTTTACCGCGCTGCCAAAAAACACGGGGGCTACGCGGCCTGCGAGGTACTCAGCGATTTCAAATTCCGGATAGACGCCTTCAATCAGGTCTACATCGGCACGCAATTGCCGTGCATTGCTTTCGCCAATCAGGTGGTCGATTTGCTGGTTGTTGATGTTTTCAATCTTGATGCCTTCTTCTACCGTGGTTTTGGAAGGGGTAAACAGGTGTAGACTTTTTTCGTACAAACTGTACACCCCGCGAAAGCCTTTGCCCATGCCAATGGGCCAGCTCAGGGGCCGTACTTTGATGTTGAGCTTCTCTTCAATTTCGTCCAGTAGTTCAAACGGATCCCGCCCCTCACGATCCAATTTGTTGATAAAGCACAAAACCGGTGTGCTCCGCATCCGGCACACGTCCATCAATTTTTCCGTTTGAGTTTCTACTCCTTTCACACAATCAATCACCATGATCACGCTGTCGACTGCCGTGAGGGTGCGGAACGTGTCTTCTGCAAAATCCTGGTGACCGGGTGTGTCCAGCAAATTGATTTTCGTATCCTGATAATAGAAGCCCATCACCGAAGTGGCCACGGAAATTCCGCGTTGCTTTTCAATCTCCATCCAGTCGCTGCGCGCATGATCTTTGATCTTGGATGATTTGACCGCCCCGGCTTTTTGAATGGCCCCGCCAAACAACAACAGTTTTTCGGTAAGCGTGGTCTTGCCCGCATCGGGGTGACTGATGATACCGAAGGTTCTTCGTTTTGCAATCTCTTGTTCCAGTGCCATATTGTTGATAGCCGCGGCAAACCGCCCGGGCAAACAGGCGGCAAAAGTACTGAATGCAATAGAATTTGACTACCGCAGGTGCGCATTTCAAGGCACTTGATTCAATGTCATTTCCTTGAGCGTCTTTTTGGCAACCTCACCTCGTTCCTCTCCAAAAGAGAGGAGGTCAGAGGAACTTAAGGAAATGACATTGACACTTGAATCCGTACATTTGGCCCTCGATGTGGCGGATTTTTCTTTGTACTGCCCTGCTGGGCCTGTCTTTTTTTTCTTCAGCGGGTCAGTTCCATTGCTTCACCGAAAACGGAAAGGTTGGCCTGAAAGATGAAACAGGCCAGGTAGTCGTACCGCCCACATACGAGGCACTGGGCTGGTCGGACGGCACATTTTCTGTGGTGGGTTCCATCACAGGCTTTCGCCTACAGCAACGGTGGGGTCTGCTGCACATCGACAAACAAAAAATCACGGGAGCAGATTATCTCCAACTACTGCCTGCCGGAGGTGACTACTTCATTGCGGCTCGCCAACTCAACTCATTCACTACAAAATTTGGGCTGCTCACGGCCGATGGCAAAATCTCAGTGCCGTTTTATTACGATGGCCTACGCATCGCGGGCCTCCGCGCCATTGTCTTCAACAAAAACGGAACACGCTACGAGCATGGTGTAATCTCGCTCACCGATCAGCGTATTATCCCACAGAAATATAAATCTATTACTCCACTGGGCACCCTGCGCTATGCGGTAGAAAGCTTTGATCAGAAAGTAGCACTGTTTTCCGAGCAAGGCGTTGCACTTACCGACTTTCAAATCGACAGCATTTCGGCATTTCATCACGATCATGCCATTATTTATCAGGGCCTGCGCCAAGGCCTCATCACCCGCGAAGGCGAATCGGTAATCGCTCCAGAGTATCGGACAATCCGTTTCGAGCAGTTTTGGCGCGGCCAGAAGTATCCGGTCTGGAAAGCATTCACTTCCAATCATCAAGAAATTCAAAACTTGGAAGCTGATGAACTGACCACATCTTCCATCGTGCGTGTGAAAAAGGCAAATCGCTATGGGTTGCTCACCTCCGATTGGAAACCGAAACTCCCCGTACGATATGAACAGCTCGAACCGGCCGGCACGCATTGGGTGGCACGCTGGCAAGGAAAATTTGGTCTTATCCGATCGGATGGCTCAGAGATTCTGCCGTTCCGGTTTGATACATTGCTCGTTCAAGACAATCTGGTACGCGTGGTAGAACGCCCGTGGGGCGAACCCGTCTGGAGTGTGTACGACACCTTTGGGATTCGGAAAACGAAACGTTACTACCAACACATCGGACCATTTGAACAAAAACTCTTTCAGGTGCAAGCAAATGGTTTTTTCGGGGCTGTGGATCGTTATGGAAACGAACCAATAGCCTGTGTGTACGACAGCCTCGTGCAAATGAAAAATGAAAAACTGGTAGTTCGTTTTAAAGGCTTGTACGGAATCATCTCTTCGGATGACCGCTGGCTGTTGCTGCCCCAGCCAGCGCCGCTGGAAATTATCAACGATGACTACTACTTGCAGCGCGAATCGGCCGCCACGTGGCTAAAGCGGCTGGATGGAAAGGTGATTTACTTTACGATGAATCGCTTACAGGTTGTTGGCGAGGGTTTACGCGAATCGATTGCTGGGCAAACCGATCGCATCATTGGGCTGGACGGTCAGGAACAACAGACCGTTCGTCCGGTGCAAGCAGTAACCGCAACTTTTCCCGAACACGAAGGAATGCGGGGCATCCTGCGCGATGGACGCTACGGGTTTGTGGATGCAAAAGGAAAGCTCCGAGTGGCCAATCGGTATGAAGGAATTGGGAACTTTAGCGAAGGCCTTGCAGCAGTAAAGATTCTCGGTCGTTGGGGATTCGTGAACTCCAACGATCAGATCGTGATCAACCCGAACTATGATTCCGTAACCGCATTCACTGGCGATCGATCCATCGTTTCGCGCGACAATAAGTGGGGCGTGATCAACAAAAAAGGTGATTGGGTATTGCCGCCTCGCTATAGCTCGGTACAAGTTTTGGTCGAAGGTGACTATCGAATCGAAGCAAACGCACTCATCGGGTTGGCCAACCGGCAAGGTATGGTGCTACTGGACCCGCGCTTTGAATCGGTACAGGTTTTGCCCTCGGGTGATGTGTTGGTGCGCCAGCAAAACCGATACGGTGTGTTGAGTCGGGAGGGCCTGAGCAAGGTTCCGCTACTTTACGATGTGTTGATTTATCAGCCCGCTACCCAAACATTTTGGGGTCGCCTTCCCGCCCGGGAAGAAAAACTTTTTCCTTGATTTTTGTCAGGCCGTGACTCAGGTCACAGTCCCGGCTCCATTCGACCACCGAATTTTGCACCATCATCTTAACGAAAAGAACATGATGGAAACGCTTAAAACACTATTCGGAGTCGGCCCGGCCGTAGACTACGCAGAGTTGGTAAAAAAGGGAGCTCAGCTCATTGACGTACGCACCAAGGGCGAATACGCTGGCGGGCACATTCGCGGCTCGGTAAACATTCCGCTCGATCAGTTGGAAAATAATTTGAGCCGGATCAAAAAGGATAAGGTGGTGATTACCTGTTGCGCCAGCGGCGGCCGCAGTGGTACCGCGAAAGCGATGCTTCAATCGAAGGGCTACGAAGTGTACAACGGTGGCGGCTGGATGAGTCTACAGTACAAACTGGCATAATGAAGAACTGGCTACAAGGGGCATCGTGGAATGCCATGCGTGTGTTGCGGGTAAGTTTGGGGTTCATGGCAGTAGTAGCTGGCGTGGTGTACCGCGATCCCCTGGTGGCTACGCTCGGTGGAGTTACCTTGCTGCAGGGCGTTTTTAACCTCTCCTGCTGTGGCGTGCACGGATGTTCCATACCCCGCACAAAGTCGGGCGAAGAAACAGCGCCCGACACGGCGTACGAAATCATAAAAAAATAACATGACCTTCCCTCATTCATATCAAGTAAACGTAAGGTGGAGTCAAGGCCGAACCGGGCTGCTGTCATCGCCCGAAGTGAAGCCTTCGTTCGATGTGGCTCCACCGCCACCGTTCCCGGGCGGAGAAGAAAATGTGTGGAGCCCGGAGCATTTGTTTACTGCTTCGGTCAACAGTTGCTTTATGACCACCTTCCTGGCGATTGCCGAAAACTCGAAGTTGAGTTTCCAGGAATTTTCATGTGGCGCTACGGGTGTGTTGGATGTGGTAGAAGGCCAATATCGAATGACACACGTATCGCTACAGCCGCGGCTGGTGATTGCCAACGCGGCGGATGGCGCAAAAGCACTGCGGGTGTTGGAGAAAGCAGAAAAAGCCTGCCTCATCACCAACTCCATTAACGCCACTGTATCTTTGCAGCCAACCGTGTTGGTAGCAAAGCCGGTATAACCATGCGTTTCGGATTTTTATTCATCGTAATAGTGGCCCTTTCCTGCTCGCAACGGGGTGCGGAAGATGTAACCCTGCCAGAAGCCGACCGGACCCGGTTGCTGCAACAAGGCGACACCATCACCAAATTAGCGTTTGCCACCATCAGTGGCGAACTGCAAGCCGCCCTGCAGCGCGGCGGCATTGAAGCTGCTCTCAAGCACTGCCGGGTGCGGGCTATCCCGCTCACGGATTCGCTTGCTAACACGCAGCAAATCGGGTTGCGCAGAGTGACCAACAAACCGCGCAACCGCAACAACAAAGCCGACAAGTTGGAGGAATTTGTGATCAAAGGATTTACCAATGATCAAAACGAGAAAAAGTTGCTGATACCGAAGTTGGTTTTGAAAACGGACACGGTACTCTATTTCAAACCCATTGTGATTCAAGCGTTGTGTCTCAATTGCCACGGTACGCCCGGCAACGAAGTGCTGGAAGGAGACGATCGCCTCATCCGTCAACTTTATCCAGGCGATAAAGCAGTGGGGTACAAGCTGGGCGATGTGCGCGGACTTTGGCGGGTAGCATTCCCCTATTCGCCTGGAACCTCCAATCGCTGACCCACTGCACTTACTCCTTAACTGAATCAAAAAAAAGAGGCCATGACGGCCTCTTTCTTGTTGACTGAAATCGAAACTTATTGTTTGGTAGTGCCGCCTTTGCCGGAACCGGAAATCGACTGGCGCATTTCGGTATCGGCTTGCACATTTTGCATTTTGTAATAATCCATCACACCAAAATTACCGTTGATAAACGCCTGCGCAATTGCCTTTGGAATTTCTGACTCTGCCTGAATTACATTCGCGCGTGCTTCCTGCGCTTTGGCAATCATTTCTTGTTCTAAAGCAACGGCCATTGCTCTGCGCTCTTCTGCACGGGCTTCTGCTACACGTAAGTCAGCTGCAGCTTGATCAGTCTGAAGTTTTGCACCAATGTTTGCGCCCACATCTACGTCTGCAATGTCAATAGAAAGTATTTCGAATGCCGTTCCTGCATCTAATCCGCGTGAAAGAACCAGTTTAGAGATTTTATCGGGATTGGATAAAACTTCTTTGTGCGATGCGGCCGAACCAATGGAGGTAACAATACCTTCGCCAACGCGTGCAAGAATCGTTTCTTCACCAGCACCCCCTACTAATTGTGCAAGACTGGCGCGCACCGTTACACGGGCCACAGCAATAAGCTGAATACCATCCGCAGCAACAGCGGCCACCTTAGGGGTATTGATCACTTTCGGGTTTACCGAAATCTGCACGGCCTCGAACACATCGCGCCCGGCCAAGTTAATGGCGGTGGCTTGTTTAAAAGTTAAACTGATATTTGCTTTTTCAGCGGAGATCAACGCACGGATTACATTCGGCACATCCCCGCCAGCGAGGTAGTGCGTTTCCAATTCGCGGGTAGTTACAATCAAACCGGCTTTTGTTGCCGTAATGAGCGAATTTACAATTACTCCAGGTGGCACTTTCCGGATTCGCATTCCGATCAGTTCGCCAATCGTAACTTTAACCCCGGCAAATATGGCTGTGATCCACAGGCCCACGGGCACGAAGTACATAAACAGGAAAAAACCAATAATTCCCAGAAAGACAATGAAGATAAAACCTAGTTCTGCCATAAGATTTAGTTAATTGATTCTACAAAAATTTTGTTTTCGTTAATGCGGATAATGCGCACCGACTTTCCGCTTTCTACATAGTCGCCCAAGGTACGCACCTCGTACAATTGTCCGTTAATTTCGGCGTTACCCACTGGCCGCAGCACCGAGGCGCTGGTGCCAGTCATGCCCACCGTCAACGCATCCAGCAATCCCTCATTTACCTTCCCCTGCATGGACGACATTAGCGAAAAGCGCGCCCACACATTTGTTTTGAAGGCAAAGTACAAAATTGCTCCCGCGGTAACGCCGGAGCCACCCAACGTGGCCCAGCCGGTGTCCGGTCCGAAGTATTTAAAACTCAACCCCACACCTACCACCAGAAAAATGAAACCAACCAGCCCCACCAAGGTAGTTCCGGGAATGAAGATCACCTCAATGACAATCAGCACGAGCCCCAGCAGGATCAACGACACTACAATCATCCATTCCATCTGTCAAAGCTAATCAGGTTTTACCGCTTTACCGCCTTTACTATCGCTTTGTTTAGTAGGCACGTGCAAACAGCACCCGTTTGTTCGAGGGTTTGCCGGAATACACGCAAACGCCTGTCTCCTCGGGAGCGTCCAGCGGAATGCAGCGAATAGTCGCTTTGGTTTCCTCTTTAATAGCTGCCTCGGTTTCGGGAGTTCCATCCCAATGTGCCAGCAAAAATCCTCCTTTTTCGTCCAGTACTTTGTTGAATTCGGTAAACGTATCTACGCGGGTCGTCATTTGGTTGCGAAACGCCAGCGCACGGTTATAGATATTCTGTTGAATTTCGTTCAACAGCGGGGGAATAAGTTGCGCCACTTCGCTCATGGGGACTACTTTCTTCTCTTTGGTATCCCGGCGGGCCAGTTCTACCGTGCCATTCTCAAGATCGCGCGGCCCGATGGCGATGCGCACAGGCACACCCCGCATTTCATACTCCGCAAACTTGAAGCCTGGCTTATGGGTATCGCGATTATCAAATTTTACCGAAAGGCCCGCCTGGCGCAATTGGGTAGCCAGCTGCTGTACTTGCTCGCTGATGTTGCTCAGCTCGGCTTCGCTTTTGAAGATTGGCACGATGACCACATGAATCGGAGCGAGTTTGGGTGGAATGATTAGTCCGTCATCATCGCTGTGGGCCATGATCAACGCGCCCATCAGGCGGGTGCTCACACCCCAGGAAGTGCCCCACACATAGTCGAGCTTGCCCTCTTTGTTGGCGAACTGCACGTTAAATGCCTGAGCAAAGTTCTGGCCCAGAAAATGGCTAGTGCCGGCTTGCAGTGCTTTGCCATCTTGCATGATGGCCTCAATACAATAGGTATCGATGGCACCCGGAAACCGTTCGCTCTGCGACTTTACGCCTTTAATCACCGGCAAGGCCATAAAATTCTCAGCAAAGTCAGCATAGACATCCAACATCTGGCGAGCTTCTTTTACTGCCTCTTCGGAAGTGGCGTGGGCGGTGTGGCCTTCTTGCCATAGAAACTCCGCGGTGCGCAAAAACAAGCGCGTGCGCATCTCCCAACGCACCACGTTAGCCCATTGGTTCACCAAAATGGGCAGGTCGCGATAAGATTGAATCCATTTTTTATACGTGCTCCAGATAATCGCCTCACTGGTGGGACGCACCACCAACTCTTCTTCCAGTTTGGCATCGGGATCAACCATGAGTTTACCCTTCGCGGACGGATCGCTTTTTAGCCGGTAGTGGGTAACAATGGCGCATTCCTTGGCAAACCCTTCTGCATTTTTCTCCTCGGCCTCGAACATACTCTTAGGCACAAATAGCGGGAAGTACGCATTTACGTGGCCCGTATCTTTAAACATTTTGTCTAACCCTTGCTGCATTTTCTCCCAAATGCTATAGCCATAGGGTTTAATCACCATGCAGCCCCGAACGTCCGAATTCTCGGCCAGATCGGCCTTTTTTACCAGGTCTAAATACCACTGCGAGTAATCTTCTTGCCGGGATGTAATCTCCTTGCCCATGAATCATTCTTGAATAGGGCGCAAATATAACCGGAATAGGGGCTTCGGGCGCTTCCAATTGGTTTTGGGCTTGTCTGGCATCACACACCAAAAAAATTTGGATTCCGGTCTACTTTTGGCTATCCATCAGTGTCTAAACCTAAAGTTGGCCAAACTACCACCCTGAACATCCACACATAAAGAATCAATTTATCCGTATACTTGTTAAACAAATAGTACCCGGAAACACGCGATAGCGTTAAAAACGGGGAGGGTTAAAATAAAGCATATGAAAACGAAAATCCTGGTTTCTTTCTTGTTGGTAAGCGGGTTTGCATGGGCGCAGGAGGAATACGATGACATGTATTTCAATTCGAAAGATCGTGCCAAGTTACAGGAGGCTTCCAACACTCATCGTCAGTCGCGGGTAAGAACCACGGACAGCGATGCAAGTGCGACTGCGGTAGTTACCATCAACCCTACCGATAGCTACTCGGGCCGGGGCGAGAACCCAGAGTATCAGGCGCGTATGCACACCAACCCGTCCAGCCAGGCGGTTGAGGAAACGGGCTACTTTTTGCCGAATTATCAGCCCGTTGGCGTGAATCAAAATCTGGCGGCTTTACCGAACAATAGCTTTAACCGCTGGGGCAACCCGGGGATGATGAATCCTTGGATGATGGGGCCGGGTATGGGTTTTAACCCGGGTTGGGGCGGCCCGTGGGGTTGGAACGATCCGTGGATGATGAATTCCGGCTTTAATTCGGGCTGGGGCATGGGATTAGGCATGGGCGGGAATAATTGGAATATGTGGGGAAGCCCCTCGATGAACTTTTGGAATTCCTGGAATAACCCTTGGGGAATGGGCATGGGTGGTATGGGCATGGGCTGGAACAACTGCTGGTCGTGCAACAGTTGGGCAGGCGGCTGGAACAATCCTTGGGGAATGGGTATGGGTATGAATCGTTGGAATAACTGGGGTTGGAATCGACCTGTTGTAATCGTTACGCCTGGCAATGGTACCGATGGCCAGCGTGTAACCTACCAACGCAGACAAGACCGCAGCAGCTCGCTGGATAACGTGTACGATAACAACTCGCGCCAGAGCCAACCAAGTTATACCCGCTCGGGCCGGGAAGTGAACTCGGGCCGCTCGCGTAGCGAAGCCAACTCCGATTATTACGATCGTACGTGGCGGGCACGCTCGGAGAGCAATACCGCCACCCGCTCGAGCTGGAGCGATTACAGCAACTCCAACTCGCGCTCATCGTGGAGCAACAGCAGTAACAGTTCCAACGGCCGCAGTAGCAGCTACGATTCGTCTCCTTCGCGCAGTTCGTGGAACACGGGCGGAAATTATGGCGGTGGATCGCGGAGTAGCTTCGGGGGCGGTGGATCGTCTGGCGGAAGTTCGGGCGGCAGCCGCGGTCGCGGTCGCGATTAAGTTAACTTCACTTATATGAAACGTTTTGGGAGCATAATCGTGCTCGCAGGGATGAGTGTGTGCCTTTCGCATACGCTGGATGCCCAGAGTTTTGTGGAATCGGCTCTTCTCTTTAGCCGCACACAAACCGCAGGTAATGCCCGCATTCAGGCCATGGGTGGAGCCCAAACTGCCCTCGGAGGCGACATCAGCACGGCAGCATCCAACCCGGCGGGTCTAGGTATGTACAATCGTTCGGAATTTTCCGTTACCGGAAGTCAACTTGGTTTTCGCACCGGTGGCGACTACTTCAGTGGCGACAACTTGCTCAGCACGGGCAACAATGCCAATCGCGGCCAATTCCGAGTTCCGAATTTTGGATTGGTGTTCTCAAGCGACAAAGACTCCAACGGAATTTTAAAAGGGAACTTCGCCATTTCGCAAACCAGGCTAAACGACTTCAACCAAAACATTGATTACCAGGGATTGAATCCCAATACATCTGTCATCGACTACTTTATCGAAGACGCTACCGGATTTCCACCTACTCAATTCCAACGCAACGGGGATCTCTTCAATACACCTACGGAACTCGCTTACAATAACTATTTGATTGGCGAAGCCACCATTCTAAATCCAAATAACAGGCCCACCGACTACTTTACCGATGTAGCCGGCCAACCCAACCAAAGTGAAACGATCGAAAGGCGCGGTGCCCAAAACCAATGGAATTTTTCGTACGGAGTAAACGTACAAGACAAACTTTTTCTCGGGGCGGGATTAGGCATCGCCTCTATCCGGTATCAATCGCGCAAGGTCTATCGCGAAACATTCCAAAACGAACCACTCGATAACCTTCGCCTTCAGGAAAATCTCGAAATCCGAGGCTCAGGGATCAATCTGAACTTGGGCGCCATCTATCGCATCAAAGATGTGGTTCAACTTGGCGCTTCTTACATCACACCAACGGGGTACTCGCTCACGGACTCTTACAATGCGCGGATGAACACGAGTTGGAAAAACTTTGAGTACCAGCCGGGCGAATTCATTAACGAAGAAGAATCATCCACCGATGTGGTGATCTCGGAATACAGTTTGCGAACCCCCGGCCGACTGAATCTGGGCGCTACGTTCTTTGCGGGCAAAAATGGATTTATCACCGCGGATGTGGAGCGAGTCAACTACTCCGGAGCGAACTACCGGTCGAATACCTTTGATGTGTCGTACGACAGTGATAACGACCGGATACAAGGCTTGTACAAGTCGGTGATGAACATTCGGGTGGGTGGAGAATTTCGCGTGAAGCAATTTCGCTTTCGCGGCGGCTATCAGTTAATGCCCGATCCGTTTGTATCCGAGCAAAACGGGGTAAACCGAAGCTGGCAAACTGTTTCCGGTGGCGTGGGTTATCGGCAGAAAAACTTTTTCATTGACATCACAGGGTTAGTTGGCACCGGCAATACCTCGTACCGGCCCTATCGCGTCAGCAGCCCTGCCGCGCCTTTGCTGGTCTATCAGGAACAAGCAACACAGATTATCGTAACGGTAGGTTGGCCATTTTGATCAAATCTGCCACCTCCAGCGCTTCGCCCGAAATGGTGTGGTGGGCCTGACGGTAATAGGGCAAGCGTTGCGTACGCAAAAACTCAATCCGGTCTTTCAACTCATCGCGGCCCACGTTGGCGAGTAGTGGCCGGTCGGGCACATCGGCTTTTTCCATTCGCCGCACAATTTCGCGAGCGGGCACATCCAAAAAAATGGTAGTGCCAGCCGCCCTCATTTTTTGCATGTTATCATGAAAACAAGGCGTGCCGCCACCGGTTGCCATCACAAAGTCGGTGGCAGAAGCAATCCACTGTTCAAGGTAATCGCGCTCCAATTCACGAAAGCGCGCTTCGCCCTGTTCCTTAAAAAGTTGCGCAATAGATTGTTTAGTGCCAGCTTCGATTGCCTGATCCAAATCCACAAAAGGCGCCTTGAGCCGATTGGCCAAGGTCTTACCCAACGTGGTTTTGCCGGAACCGGGCAACCCGATAAGAAACACCTGCATGGCTACTGAAGCAATCTTAAAACATCGTCTGCCTCGGGCGTATCGTTATGGTGCCAGTTGCCAAGCACTGTTCCGTTCTTCCAAAGACAGATGCCGGGATTAGATCGAATAATGGTTTTCAAGACGGTGGCATCGGCCAGGTAAAAGGGAACTGCCAATTGGTGCTGATGCCGGAAGGCCTCGGCCTGTTCGTAGCCCGAAGAAGTCAGAATAAAGCAATCCACTTTACCTTCCAGTGCTTGCGTAAGTTCTCGAATGTCGTCCATCTCCGCAGTGCTGGCTTTCTGCACATCGTACATCACAATCAACAACCGGTTACCTTCGAACGTGTAAGCCGTTTTGTCCTCGCCGTCTGGGGAACTCACGGCATAGTCCGTAATCTTGGGTTTGATTTTGTCTTCGTTGATGATTCGGGAAGACACATAGCGATAAGTTGTATCTATGAGATACTCGCGGGACGTCACTTCTTTCCCATCCTTCGCGAACACGTATTCGATCACCGGCGGTTCGGGCGGCAGCATTTGTGAAGGAATGTGATTACCAACGCGGTAGGCGCGAAAATCAATAAATGGCAAATGTTGAATCGCATAAATGCCCAGACCGACGGACACCATTAAAGCAATCAATACCACCGCCAATCCTTCGCGCGTGCGGAGCACGGCTTCAAGCCGCCTGCGGTGCCAGAACAAATGAAGCACAAACACCATCAGCACGATGTCCTTCCAAAACGACTCCCAAGGTGTAAGCTTAATGGCATCGCCGAAGCAGCCGCAGTCGGTTACCTTGTTGAAATAGGCGGAGTAGAACGTGAGAAACGTAAAGAACAGCATCATGGCCAGCAACACCACCGTGGTGATTTGCATGCGCCAGTAAATCAACAGCGCCACGCCCAACACAATCTCCAACACAATCATGAAGAATCCAATCTCCATGGCCCACGGAATAAAATGATGGAAGAATGAGCCGAAGTCTTCGGCAAACACCTCGAAGTACTCCTCCATTTTTATTTGCGTGCCTACGGGATCGTTCAACTTAATGAGCCCCGAAAAAATGAGCAGGCCGCCCACAAAAAAACGCGAGAATTGGTCAATGAATCGCTGCATGGTTGTTCTAGTTTTTCCCCTCGTTCAGTTTAATCATGCAAAAAACAGCGTAGTTAATCATGTCTTGGTAGTTCGCACGGATGCCTTCGCTGGCAAGTGTCTTACCGTGATTATCTTCAATTTGCTTCACGCGATAGAGTTTCATCAACACAATGTCTGTCATGGAGCTAACGCGCATTTCGCGCCAGGCTTCTCCGTAATCGTGGTTTTTATTTTGCAACAAGGAGCGGGTTTGTGCCACTGCTTCATCATAGCGCGGCTCTAATTCGGCGAAGGTGAGCTCCATCGGAGCCAGTTCGCCTAACTCCATTTGAATCATCGCAATAAGGCAATAGTTGATGATCCCGATAAACTCATCGCGGATGGGATCGCCCACGCGCTGCACGCCCTTCTCCTGAATGCTGCGGATGCGTTGCGCCTTGATAAAAATCTGATCGGTGATGCTGGGCAATCGCAACACGCGCCAGGCGGTGCCATAGTCGTGGGTTTTCTTTGCAAATAGTTCTTTGCAAGTGCCAATCACCTCGTTATATTGGTTCAGGGTTAAATCCGTCATACGCGCGTGCAAAGTAAACGCTTTTCAAGAAACAAAACACTGCAAGTCCGGGGCCGACTGCTCGTGTTGGAGCACCCGCTCATAATGGGAATTTTAAATCTCACACCCGATAGTTTTTTCTCCGGCAGCCGTGTGCCAGACGTTTACAACTTGTTAACAAGAGCCGAAAAGATGCTGGCTTCAGGAGCTGATTTCCTGGATGTTGGCGGCTACTCTTCGCGGCCGGGTGCCGATCATATTTCGGAAAGTGAAGAGTTGAGTCGTGTTGTGCCTGCTATCAACGCCTTGTCGAAAGAATTTCCGGACGCTCTCCTTTCGGTTGATACGTTTCGTGCGCAGGTGGCAGACGCAGCGTTGGACGCAGGCGCAGCGCTGGTGAACGACATCTCTGCGGGCGAGCAGGACAACCAAATGCTGGCCACCGTTGCCCGACACGGTGCTCCGTTCGTCTGCATGCACATGCGCGGCACGCCACAAACCATGCAGCAACATACGCAGTACGAAAATCTGGTGTTCGAACTGATCGATTTCTCGCAACATAAATTGGCGGCATGCCGGGAAGCCGGTATTAAAGACATCATCATCGATCCGGGATTTGGATTTGCCAAAACTGTAGAGCAAAACTTTGATCTGCTGGCCCATTTGGAAAGACTAAATGTCTTGGGCGTGCCCCTGCTGGTGGGCCTCTCGCGCAAGAGCATGGTCTGGCGCACGCTGCAAACCGATGCCCAAGGCGCCTTGAATGGCTCCACCGCGTTGCACATGGTGGCGTTACAGAAGGGAGCTTCCATACTCAGGGTGCACGATGTAAAAGAAGCGAAGGAAACGATTACGCTCTTTCAACACCTTCATCAAGCGACTGTCAACTCTGAAATAGTGTAACTTTGAAGTCTATGGCGCTGCTGTTTCAGATCGGCTTTCTGGAAATTACCTGGATCGACCTGGCCGATATTACGCTGGTGGCGATTCTATTGTATCAGGTGTATAAACTGATCCGCGGAAGCCTGGCAGTAAATATCTTTTTGGGCATCCTTGCCTTGTACCTGATTTATCTGGTGGTGAAAGCGGCCGAGATGGAACTGCTCGCCACTATTCTGGGCCAGTTCATGGGTGTGGGTGTGTTGGCCATGATCATTTTGTTTCAGCCCGAGATCCGAAAATTTTTATTGGTGATTGGCCGGACTACCGAACTCAACCGCGAGAACTGGTTTCGGTCGATCTCGAACTGGCGCGCCAAGTACCACGAGGATTTTGATGTACCCCAAATGATGGAAGCGCTAAAAACGCTCAAAGCAACCCGCACGGGTGGATTGATTGTATTCTCGCGCGAAACGGAACTGAAGTTTTACCTCGAAACGGGCGACAAGTTGGATGCCGAAGTTTCGAAACGACTGCTACTTTCAATCTTCAACAAAAACAGTCCGCTGCACGATGGTGCGGTGATTATTCACAAAGGGCGCATCAAAGCGGCACGTTGTGTGTTGCCCGTAAGCGAAAACGATCACCTGCCGCCTCACTTCGGTTTGCGCCACCGGTCGGCCATTGGGATGAGCGAGGTGACAGATACCCTGATTGTGGCCGTTTCGGAAGAAACGGGCCGCTTGATTTTGGCGCGCAACGGGAAATTTCTGCGGGGGCTGAAGCTTCGCCAGGTTGAACAGAAATTGTTGGAATACCTGCACAACGAAGAACCCGAACGGTGGGATGCGATCCCCGAAGAAAACGAGGCGGAACCGGAGGTAAGGGTCTAACTTACTGCCAGTCAAACTCCTCCTCCGACAACTCCAACTCTTTCTTTTTCTGCTTGCCTTTCAAACGAAACGCATCTTTCAGCTCCTTCACTTCCTTCTTTAGGTCGCTGGTAATTTTCTGTTTCACAGCCGATTTATCGTAACTCACTTCGTACTGATCGGTGGTGCCCGTGATTTTTAGAAACACACGCGACTGCCCCTTGGCTTCTTCGATGGCGCCAAACGCCTCATCGGGGTCAATTTTCTTTTTGTTGCGCAACGGTGCAACAACGCGGTAGTCGATGTGCTGCGAAAAGGTATGGGTGCCGCTGAGTTGGAGAGTGGTTACGTTACTGCGGATTTCCATCTGCGGAATGTAGACAGTCTGATTTTCGATGTGAATCTCGTTCGTAAGATCGGCAAACCGGAGCTTGCTCAGCCCCTCATCGTCCAGATAGCGACTTAGTTTTTGAAGCGGTTCAAAATTGTTCAGTTCGCCTTGGCGGATGGTGGCCGAAACATCCGCAATGAGCGTTTCAGATTTCAGTTTCAACGCCTCGGTTAACGTTAACTCCAACGATACGTCCGCCTCCACACGTCCCTTCAGGTGTTTGGCTTCAATAAACGTCTGGCCGAAATTTTCGAACACATAAAAAATGCTGTCCAGGTGCACTTTGTTCAGCTGAAAGCCGCCCACCACGTCAACCGCGGCCGGTTGTTGCGCATCCACAATCCCATTAAAGGTTACCTCCCCGCCAAGCGTTTTCATCTGCACGTTACGAGATACCGCCAGTTGGTTACGAATCTGTAAATCCCCTGCCAAATAGCGGGCGTTGAATTTCTTGAAACGCAAGTGATCAATCTGGCAATTAAAGTTGAGCGTCCAGCGGGGGTCAAGGCCAAATTGAACTGACCCATTTTTTTCGGAAGTGAAAACTTTATCAAGGAGTTCATCCACGTTCAGGTAGCGGGCCTGTAGTTCGGCCTCCACTTGCACGGGCTGCGCCGGATTTGCCACATAATTCACGATGTTTCGGAATAGCCCATTCACGACAAAATCGCTGGAACCTACGCGCCCGCTGAAGTTGCTGAGCGATACATCCACACGATTAAAACCGACCAAGCCATTAAGTTGCGCCAGCTTTAGTTGCGGTTGCTTCCATTCGATGGCCACATCTTGAAACTGTAGCGATCCACTTGCATCCATGGGTGGCGCGGGAGACGACCAAGTGCCTAACGGACCTGCGTAGTGGAGGTCGGCTGCAAACGTGCCTGTTAATCCGGCTAACGCGTCCGATCGGTATACCGAGTTAACAAAATCCGCTGCAACAATGCCGTTAAAATCCATCGTCAAAAAAGCTTCGCGAAAGTTGTCGATTTGCAACCGGGCGGTAAGTTCTCTTCCATTCAGCTTGCCGCGGATGCTGTCGAGGGTAAGGCGGGCGCGTGTCAGGTCGTGGAGTGCCGGCATCACTAAGCGCCCTTCCAAGTGGGTATCTTCCATGCGCGACTTAAACTCGGGATGATAAAGTTCGGCTTCGTTCCATCCGAAATCAACCTGCAACGCTGGTGACTGCTTTTCGCGCCAACTGCCTTTCAGCGTGGCCCGGAAATACACTTCGCCTTTGCTCTCGTAAGCGGCCAGTTGTTGTTCAATGCGGGCCGGAAGAAATGCCAACAGGCTTTGCACATTGGCGTTGGTGCCGCGCACCTGCAAATCGATAGAACCGGCCTCTTTAAATTGATAGCGCCCTGCAATTTGGTACCGGGTGTCTTTTTGCTGAAGCCGACTCGAGTCAATGCGGACTTCCTTCTGGAGATCGTCATACACCACCTGCGCTTTTACCCCAAAGTCTTTATTAACGAGGTATTGATTTTCGCCCACTCCAATCTGCTCCACGCGAAGTTGTCCGTCTGCCTGGATGTTGTACACTTCTTTTTCGCTGGATAGGGAAGCCACCAATTGATCGGTGGCAAACCGGTGATCGTGTTGAGCGCTGGCATCCTGGTACGATACCCATGCGTCCTTGAGTGTAATGCGGTTGAGTCGGAACGAAAAGGCTTCCGCCTCACTGGCCTTTTTGGTTATGTCGTAGTTACCTTCACCTTTCTTGTTCACCTTAATAAAGGTCTCGCTTTGGTAGACGGAGATCCGCTGAATCGAATACTGGCCGCGCCACAACTCCAACACGTTAAACGAGAAAGAAATGCGTTTCGCTAAAAATAACGGGGCTTCTTCCGGGTGGCTGTCTTCGATGTACACATTCTTGCAGACGACCGAAAGACTGGGAAAATCGGTCCACCAGTTTACTTCGATCTTATCCACCCGCACGGGCGTCTTTAAACTCTTGTTGGCTTGCGCCACCACATGCTGGATGATGCGGTCCTGATACAGGTACAGCAACACGCTGAGTGCGATCAGAATGAAAAGCAACAACCCAAGCGCGTAAAAAATAATCTTTCGGAAACGCTTCAAGCTTAAAAAATGGTTTTTCAAAGGTACAACTCATTCCCGAACCATTTTTTGGGCCAAAAAACCAGCTCCGAAAATCATAAGTCTGGATTTGCACAAATAAAAAACTGTACTACTTTTGCAGTCCCTAAAAACGGGAGCTTAGCTCAGCTGGTTCAGAGCATCTGCCTTACAAGCAGAGGGTCGGGGGTTCGAATCCCTCAGCTCCCACAAAAAGCCATCCTAACGATGGCTTTTGTTGTTTTATGTCGTGGCTTGCCGACTTCCAAACCAATGCGTGCCTCCGCCTAACGGAGAACACCGAAAAAATGGCCGGGTGTCTGGCCCTCATCCGCGAAAGCGAATTCTGGCATCAGCCCAACCCGCACACATTAAGTATTGGCACCACGCTTGTCCACCTTCGCGGAAACATCACACAATACATCCTGTCATCGCTCGGCCACCAAGCCGATCTGCGCGTGCGCGATCAGGAGTTTGCTACACGTGGTGGCGCCACCCAAGCAGAAGTGTGGGGCGCCTTTCAACAAACGATCGATCAGGCCCAACATGTTATTAAGCAACTTTCCGAAAGCGAAGCCCTGCGCGTGCGACCTGTGCAGGCCTACCATTTGTCCGGCATCGGCATTGTTTTGCATGTAGTGGAACACTATTCCTACCACACGGGCCAGGTAGCGTACATCACGAAACTACTGCACGGTCGTGAATTGAACTTCTATGCAGGCGTAGACCTCAATCAAAAAAATCAAAACGAATGACACCCAACGCCCCACCCCGTTATAAAACCGCGCTGCTGATTTGGCTCGCGATTTATCCGTCCATTAACCTCTTGTTTTGGATGTTGGGTGATTGGCTCCTGCAATTCCCGTTGTTGATTCGCACGCTCGTGCTCACGGGTATTTTGGTGCCACTCATGGTGTTTGTACTGTTGCCGTTGCTACAAAAGTTGTTTCGGCGTTGGCTATTTCCCACCGCCCGCCACTGACACTCGCATGGATTTTTGCGTTACCTTGGTTTTGTGAAGATAGGCCTGTTTTTTGGTTCCTTTAACCCGATCCACATCGGGCACCTCATCATTGCCAACATCATGGCGGAGCATACCGACCTACAGAAAGTGTGGTTAATAGTGTCGCCCCAAAATCCGTTTAAGCCCACACGCAGTTTACTGCACGAGTTCGATCGGTACGATATGGTGCAGGCTGCCGTGGCCGACCATTACAAGTTGGCCGTCAGCGATGCGGAGTTCCACTTACCCAAACCCAGCTATACCATTCACACGCTTACCCATTTGCAAGAGAAACATCCCGATCATGAGTTCCGGGTGATTGTGGGCGAAGACAATCTCCAAAAATTCGGAAACTGGAAAAACCACGAGCAAATTTTGGAGCAATATGGTTTGTATGTGTACCCGCGACCGAACGCAGCACAAACAGAGTTTCATGGACACGCGCAAGTGCGCCTGGTTGAGGCCCCGCTGCTCGATATTTCTGCTACCTACATCCGCAAATTGATCCGAACGGGAAAATCCATTCGTTATCTCGTGCCTGAGCCGGTGGAGCAACTCATTCGCTTGAAAGATTTTTATCGGTAAGGGGGCGTACCCCGCGGCCATCTGCAAATTGTCCTGCATGTTGAACAAGTTGTCCTACACCTCGGAGGTGTAGGACAACTCTCCCCTGGCCGCGTGGTCGGGCTTTCGCGGGTCGCCAGCCCACCGCACGTTCCATTTCGGGCTCCAATCACGCGAAGCGCGTGACTCAATCCCTTACGCAAGGTGTGGTTAAAAAAGTTTGTGTACCGAAATACAACGGTTAGGACACAATTTTAACGCCATTGTTGCCAATCAAAATCGGCTTTCCAAAGCGGCCGGCTTCGTCTTTCACTTCCAGATTCAAAACCCCACGCGGGCAAACCGAAGAGCACACGCCGCAGCCTACACAGGAGGAACGTACAATGTTTTGGCCCCGCTGCGCATACCACCGAACATCAATGCCCATTTCGCAATAGGTGGAGCAATTGCCACATGAGATACACTGGCCTCCGTTGGCGGTAATGCGAAACCGCGACTTAAATCGTTGCACCAACCCAAGGTACGCAGCCAGCGGACATCCAAAGCGACACCACACGCGGTTGCCCATGAACGGGTAGAAACCAGTACCCACGACACCTGCAAAGCCAGCCCCAATAAACGCTCCGTACCATTCGCGCACTTTATAACTATCGAAAAAGAACACCCAAGCCGAACCGGTGAAGTACGTGTACAGCACACCGCCCGTCATCACCACGGCAAACACGAGCACTCCGTGAATCATCCACCGCTCTACTTTCCAGGCTTTCACACTCTTGTCGGACAGCTGGCGGTAGGGATCGCCCAGTGTTTCGGCCAACCCGCCACAACCGCACACCCAAGAGCAATACCACCGTTTGCCAAAAAAATACACAAAAACCGGCACCGCCACGATTATCAGCACAATACCCCAGCCCAGCATGAAAAGACCAAGTGTTCCGTTCGCCAGCATGCTATGAATCCGATAATCGAAAAAGAAACTATAATCCAACGGCCAGATGTTTTTGAAATCCATGTACGGCTTGTTGAGACGAGTTAGCAGTTCGGGGATCAAAAACGCAAAGGCAGTTTGAAAAAACATCACGGATGCTGTTCGCAGCAAGTGGTACTTGCTGTGGCGATAGTGAATCATGAATCGGACGCCCATCACCAAAATCGCCAGCGTGTACAGAAAGCCGTAGAGAAAAAAACGCCCGGCCGGATGCCCGCTCAACGCGAGGCTCACCGGATCAACAAGCATTACCCACGAAGTCATATACTCCGGAAAAAAGTACAGGAATACATAAAACGCAATCAGCCATGAACCCACTAGGATTCCCAACCAGCCCGTATTCTTAAGTGCGCTGTGAAAGATGCCATTGTTCTTGATGCCCGCGGGTATTTCCAGTTTTACGCGGTAATAGATAAACGCGCCTCCGATGCACAGCACAAGAATCGTGGCGAGCAGGGCCGAAGGATAACGCTGTGGCAGACCTTGAGCCGACTTTTGTGTGAGTGCGTACACCACATCTTTGCGGGCATACCGGTCGAACCCAAACTGACTGATAATTCCATACGATTCAACGCTGGCACGCACTTGCTCAAGTTGGGGTACTGTTGCGACAGTCCCTTCCAGCCAGCCCGCATAATCGCGCACCGCTTTTCGTTTGAAAATGCTTACCTCGTCGTCACCGCGCCATACCGAATCTGCCGCAGCAGTTGAAAACCATTCGGGTTGCACCGCCAGCAGCTTGTGTAGCTCTTCGTCCGACATGCGGTACTTGGCGATTTGGTTGGCGTTTACCTGATTGATGATCTGATGAAGGTGCGACACAAACTTGAACTGCGATCCGGTTATCGGAAGTTCGTGGGCGCTAGCCGCTTGCCATACCAACTCGGCTTTTGAAACATCAGCAATGGCGCTGTGTATTACCTCAGGCGAAAGCCGGTAGTTGGATAAAAAGAAAATGGAGTTGAAAAGCAGGAAGCCCGCAAGGAAGAGCACAAGGCCCAACGCTTTGATCGTTCCCGACATCGAACCTGCGCGAATCATGGGGTTGTTATTTTTTGTTGGGCAAAAAACTGACGTTGGATTTCCGGCTCATGTCGCTCGAAGAATTCCGGATCGAAGTTCGCTTCTTGGAGCCGCTCCATCACTTCGTCCACCGTCCGGTGCTCGCGTAGCCATAGGTCGAAACAGGCATGCCGCATCCGAATGCCGAAGACATTTATTCCCACGAACGTGCGGCTGTCTTTTTTCCATACAACGTGCAGGCATTTCTTGCCGGTGGGGTGTTCCCAATAAAACTCCGCCTCATCAGGTGGCAAAGCCGCGGCCACATGACCGTAGGTTTGGTATTCAATATCAAAAAACTTGGCCGAGTTAAACCAAGGCCCGGGTTCGTAGCGGGTCGGCTCCCCGGTTATCGTTTGAGCCACTACCTCGCCCATCATGCGGCCGGTGTACCACACCTGCTCCATGTTTCTTCGGCCGGGCAAGGAATAGGTGCGTTCCACACAATCGCCAATCGCATACACGTCCGCCACATTGGTTTGCAAAAACTCGTTCACCAACACTCCGCGTTTCGTCTCAATGCCGGTGTCCTTCAAAAATGAAATCTGGGGTGATACCCCCACCGTAAGTCCAACCAGTTGGCAGGGTATTACCTCGCCTTGAGTGGTGATCACTGCCTCCACACGACCGCTTGTATCGCCTTTGATTTCTTTTAGTTCCGACTGTAGGCGTAAATCCACGTGATGTTCGCGCACATGCCTGCTCACCAGCCGCGCTTCGGGCAAGGGAAGTACGTTGCTCCAAAACTCTTGTTCACGCACCAGGAACGTTACATGGATGCTGCGCGACCGAAGCATTTCGGCAAGCTCCACGCCAATCAAGCCACCGCCTACGATCACTGCTGCCTTCGCTTCTTTCGTATTTTTCTCCAACAGTTGTAAGTCTGGATAGCTGTACAACCCCTGCACACCCGCCAATTCCTGCCCCGGCCAGCCAAACTTGTTGGATATGGAGCCCGAGGCAATGATCAACACATCATACGCCCTTGGCGCGCTGGCCGCAAGCTGGACGGTTTTCGATTTAATTTGAATACCTACTACTTGATCATAGACCAGATCAATCTTGTTCTTTTTCCAAAATTCATCTTCATATGGCTTCGTGTGCTCAAACTTCATGTGGCCCATGTAGATGTACATCAGGGCTGTGCGCGAAAAGAAGTGCTTCGTTTCCGAGGAAATCACCGTAATCCGATCACCACTACGCTTGCGGATGTGCCGGGCCGCAGTAATGCCGGCAATGCCATTACCGATTATTACGATGTGCTTCATGGTGCGCGGTAAGATTCCAACAGTCGGATGGCAATTCTTGTCTTTTAGTTGACAGTTCTGATAATCGAGGTTCCCGTATTGAAATGTAGAACAATTCGGGCAAAACTTCGCACATATAACTCTGCCTGGAGAAGATATCGAGTCGAAAAAAAATCGAAAGCCCTACCGTGTCAGACCGCAGCAAAAAGCAGCCAGGTAGCGGCTACCACGCTTTCTGGGCCACCGCTTTTCTTGAATCGGTAGCCGTGCCCTTGCCATTCGAGCGGGGCTTGCCGGTTTGGTACATGCGCTCGTAGTATTCGCGTGCCATACGGTTCGAATCGAACATCGGCACAACATCCGCCATGCTTTGCTTCAGGATCTTTAGCCAGGTTTTGGGCTTGGTGTAGTAGGTTGGGATTACCACTTTCTCCAACAAGTCGTACAAGTATTCGGCTTCCTGCCGATCGCGTTGTGTCTGGTCGCCTTCGTCTGCCACCGGAATCACAAAACAGTTCTTACCATCTTTGGCAAACTCGGGCACCCAGCCATCTGCAATAGAAAGGTTGATGCTGCCATTCATCGCAGCCGTCATGCCTGACGTACCGGACGCCTCGCGAGTGATGCGTGGATTGTTCAACCAAACGTCCGAACCTTTTTTAAGCACGGCCGACAAGCCCATCTCGTAGCCGGTGAGAATGGTAGCATTCGGTAACACCTTGGTGGCGTGATGGATCTCATTAAAGATATCGATGGCGGCCCAGTCTTCGGGATAAGGTTTGCCGGCCCAAATCACCTGCACCGGCATTTCCGGGTTACTGATGATTTTCTGGAAGCGCTCCAAGTCGGTGAGCAACATGTTGGCGCGTTTATAGCCGGCAAATCTGCGGGCCCAGACAATCGTCAGCACATCCTCATCAAAAAGTTTTCCCGTTTGATCGGCCACGATTTGAAACAACTCGCGCTTCAGTTTCTTTTTGCGCGCCACAAGTTTTTTGTCGTCTGCCTTTTCTAAATCTTTTCTCAAAATCCCGTCTTGCCAGAACCGTTGGTTTTGTGCGTTGGTAATGGCCGTGATCGGACAGATGCCCTCGAAGCCACCCCACATTTCTTTCGACACCTCACCATGCATCTGCGAAACGCCATTCGCAATACGCGTCATGCGCATGGCCGTAACGGTATAGCTCAAAGACTCCGTGCTGGGCGCGGCAAATTCCAGCACTTGCTCATGCGTTGCGCCTTGAAAAAATCCCATCACCTCGAGCGAAGAAATGCTGCGCTCTTCATTGCCCGCCCGCTCCGGAGTGTGGGTGGTAAAGACCACGCGCTTGCGTACTTCCTCAATATCTTGGTGGAATTTGTTGAACAGGTAAAAACACAGCGGCAATGCGTGCCCTTCGTTCATGTGGTAAATGTCGGTTTCGCGGCCGAGTTCATCCAACAACTTTGCTCCACCTACACCCAGTAGAACCGACTGCGCAATGCGGGCGCTGTCGTGTGAATCATAAAGCCGATGCGAAATCGTTTTGGCCAAGTGATCGTTCTCCGGCACATCGGTGGAGAGTAGAAACATCGGTACGGTTTGAAACGTGGTGGCCGGCAGGAACCAAGCACGCACGTGCACCGGGTGATTATGCACGGAAATCACAAACTGAATGCCCGTGTCTTGCAGAAACGAATACGCCTTTTCGGTATAACCCACGCGCAACGTGCCGTCCATATTTCGTTGCTGATCGTAGTAGCCGTACTTCCAAAGAATGCCGATGCCGATCAGATTTTGTTTGAGCTCGTACGCACTACGCATGTGTGAGCCAGCCAAAAACCCAAGACCGCCACTATAAATTTTCAGCGACTGGTCGATGGCGAACTCCATCGAAAAATATGCCACCGGCTTGCTATACTTCTTATCGAAGGCGTATGGAAAAAGGTCTTCAGTTGAAAAGGCCATAGGGTTTAGAAATGGGGACGCGAAAGTAACAAAAAACAAGGCCGGGGGTTATAGCCGATTTGGTAAATGGCTTTTGCAACCGTTTGTAATCCACGAAAACCGTGGCTCACAACCCAAAATTTTGCCGATGAGTGGCGACCTAAACCGACTATCCTTTAACCAAATATTAACAAGCAGCGCCTGCGATCGTTTCGTACCTTGTTGTAGAAATACCTTATTTGTATATGGCAGCAATTACGCTCAAGATCAACGGGAATCCGGTTCAGTTGGAGGCCGATCCCAAAATGCCCTTGCTTTGGGCCATCCGCGAGCTAGCGGGCCTAACCGGAACCAAGTATGGTTGTGGCATCGCGCAGTGCGGTGCCTGTACGGTGCACGTAAACGGAGCCCCAGTGCGCTCCTGTTCTTTGCCGGTGGCGGCTGCGGTTAACAAAGAAATCGTTACCATCGAGGGTTTATCGACCAGCAACAACCACCCGGTGCAGCAGGCTTGGATTGCTGAGCAGGTGCCCCAATGCGGCTATTGCCAAAGCGGGCAGATCATGGCCGCGGCCGCCCTGTTGGCACGCAAACCCAACCCTAACGATACCGACATCGACTCTGCCATGTCGGGCCATATCTGCCGGTGCGGCACCTACCCGCGCATCCGCAAAGCAATCAAAAAAGCTGCCTCCATGGCAGCTGCAACCACAAACCGATGATGTTATGAAGACCGCCATCACACGAAGAGACTTCATTAAAACCTCCGGGTTGTCCGGGGCGGCTCTGCTGCTCGGCCTACGAACCGGGACTGCTCAGGAGCCCACGATCCTATCGGCCGCACAGGCAGAAGCGATCGGCATCGAACTCAACAACTGGATTGCCATCGACACGAATGGATTGGTTACGCTCATCAACCACCGTTCGGAGATGGGCCAGGGATCGTTTCAGTCCGTGCCACAGATTCTGGCCGAAGAGTTGGAGGTCGATATCAATCAGGTAAAGGTGGTGTTCGCACAAGGGAGTCAAACCAAATACGGAAGTCAGGTAACCGGTGGAAGTTCCACCATTCGCGGCTCCTATAAACAACTGCTTCGGCTCAGCGCTACAGCGCGGGAAATGCTGATTCAGGCGGCCGCAAACCAATGGAGCGTAGCAAAAGAAACCTGCTTTGCGGAAAACGGAATGGTTATCCATCGCCCCACCGAAAAAAAATTGAATTACGGAGCCCTCGTGTCGGACGCGGCCCGACTCACACCCCCCGCATCCGTACGATTAAAAGATCCCGCCCACTACAAAGTTTTGCGACAACCGCTTCCGCGGATTGACACCCCGCTGAAGACCAATGGCAAAGCCATTTTTGGCTTGGATAAAAAACTACCCGGCATGTTGTATGCGATGGTGGAACGTAGCCCACGGTTTTCCGGAAAAGTAAAAAGCTTCAATGAAGCCGAGGTGAAGGCACTGCCGGGTGTGAAGCATGTGTTAAAAGTCGATATGGCCGTTTTTGCCTCCATGCGCCAAGGGGTGGGCGTAGTGGCCGACTCCCTCTGGGCCGCCATGCAGGCGCGCAAAGTGTTGAAGGTGGAGTGGGACGATAGTGGCTTCCCGCATCACTCCACGGAGCAGTTGTATACCAAAATGCGCGAAGACCTGAAGAGCAAACCGCTTTGGTTCAAGGCCAAAGGCGAAGTAGATCTCGCCTGGAACAAAAGCGCCAAAAACCTGGAGGCCGTATACGAAACGCCCTACGAAGCACATGCCTGCATGGAACCGTTAAACTGCATCGCTGATTTCAAAAACGGCAAGCTCGAAATTTGGGGGCCAATTCAAGGGCCCGATTGGGTGCAGAAAGATGTGGCCGAACTGATGGGCTTGAAACCGGAAGACGTTACCGTGAACATGACATTCCTCGGAGGCGGCTTTGGCCGAAAAGCATTTTTGGATTATCCACACGAAGCAGCCGTACTTTCAAAAACAGTAGGCGCTCCGGTGCAAGTAGTCTGGTCGCGCGAAGATGATATGACGCAAGGACCGTTTCGCCCCGGCATGGTGTATCAGTGCAAAGGTGGCGTCACAGCGCAAGGATCGATTGCAGGATTCGAAACCATCATGACCGGCCAGAACATGGGGCACCAGAACCCAGGGGCCGACAAGATCTCCTACAACGACAGCGTGACAGAAGGTTTTCCCGAAACGTACTTCAACAGCATTCCGCATTACCGGTTTGGCGATGTGCCTTTGGATTCGCCTGTGCCTGTGATGTGGTGGCGTTCGGTGTATTCATCTACGAATGCGTTTGCGTTTGAAAGCTTTATGGATGAACTGGCACTGGCTGCCGGTAAAGACCCGCTGGAATTCCGGAAGCAACATTTTTGGGATGGCCGCTATCACGCACTGGCCGAACGCCTGGCAACCGTAAGTGGTTGGAACAGCCGCAAACCAAATGAAGGTTTTGGCGTAGCGATTACGGAATGTTTTAGTAGCATCGTGGGCGAAGTGGTGAAAGTATCGCGTAAACCAACAGGTGGCATCAAAATTGATAAAGTTTGGGCCGTAATGGATTGTGGGTGGTACGTAAATCCCGATATCATTCGGGCACAGGTAGAAGGCAGCATCATCATGGCGTTGGGTGCGGCTACCAAGCATGCTACGCTTTTCGCGGATGGCAAAGCCGTGCAGAAAAATTTCGACACCTATAAGATGACTCGTATCAGCGAAGTACCGGAGATGGAGGTGCACATTATGGAAAATGAAGAAAAGGCCGGCGGTGTTGGCGAACCCGGTTTACCGCCATTTACTCCGGCTTTGACCAACGCTATTTTTGACCTTACGGGAAAACGAATCCGGGTGTTGCCGTTTATGATGAACGAAATTGGATAAATTGTAGGTTCTTTTTAGAAATCACAACGCAATGGCGTTCGATGCGGAAACAGTAAGCGAAATCGGGCAGGTGTGTAAAACGCACCATGTCGCGTCCCTGTACGTTTTTGGGTCGGTGTTGACAAACGCATTCCATGCATCGAGTGACGTTGATTTTTTGGTTAGGTTTGAAGGTATTCCGTTATCAAAGTACTTCGATAACTACCAAAGCCTGAAAGATCAGCTACAGAAGATTGTGGAACGCCCCGTTGACTTGGTCGAAGAACAGGCGGTTCGAAATCCGGTTTTACAAAGATCAATTGAAGACTCGCGGTTGCTGATTTATGGATGACCGGATTAAGAAATGGCTGACCGACATCAAAATGGCAGGCGAAGAAATCAAATTCTTTATTGGGCAACATGCAGATTCCTTCGAAGATTTTAAAGGCAACCCATTGCTAAAAAGGGCGGTGGAACGCAATCTTGAAATCATCGGCGAAGCAGTGAATCGAATTGTAAAGGCAGATGCTACCTTTGAACAGAAAATCCCAGGAGCAAGAAGCATTATTGGACTTCGAAACCAGATCATTCATGCGTACGACAACATCTCAGACGAAAATCTCTGGTCGATCTTGCTTAGTCACCTGCCTTTATTGCTTTCAGATGTAAACAAACTCCTCGATGAAAAATAGATCTGTTCTCTTCCTCTTTTGTTTGATCGTCATAACTGCCTTTTTTGCTGGTTCGCCTTTCCAGAAGAAGCAGAATTTCGATCTCAAATCCAGCGTCACTCGTGGCGCGGAGATTTATACCGCTTACTGTGTATCGTGCCACATGGACAATGGTGAGGGCCTCCAGGATTTCTATCCACCGGTAGCGAAATCCGATTACTTGATGGCTGATAAGAACCGTTCCATCCAGCAAGTGCTGTATGGCGTGTCGGGCGAAATGACGGTGAATGGAAAGAAATACAATCTGGAAATGAGTGGCTTTGACCTGACCGATCAGGAAGTGAGCGATGTATTGAATTACATCCGCAACTCGTTTGGTAACAAGGGGGCGGCCGTAACCCCGGCAGAGGTGAACGCACAACGAAGAAAGTGAAAGACTTCGCGGCCATCTGGAAAGAGCACCAACGAATCGATTGGTCGGCCCGACAGGGCGCCATTGCCACCGTGGTGCGTGTGCACGGCTCGTCCTACCGCAGCCCGGGCGCACGCATGCTCATCACTGACGATGGCCGTTGGGTGGGTTCTATCTCGGGCGGGTGCCTCGAAGGCGATGCGCTTCGCAAAGCGCGCCTGGTGATGCGCGATCAGCAAGCACAGCTCATTACCTACGATACACGCGAGGAAAGCAACCAGCAACTCGGCATCGGTCTCGGCTGTAACGGCGTGATTGACGTACTGATACAGCCACTCGCGCAGGCGTTGCCGATAATTGAGCACGTGGTGGCACGCGAACAGCCGCTCGCTCTCGCAACCCGGCTCGATGAAGAAGGGCGGGGCGACTCGCTGCTAATGACGGAAACAGGCGAAGTGCTGCGTGCGTTAACTGAGAATACCCTGGCGCAGCGGCTGACAACCGAGTTACGATCGCTTTTCGAACATAAGAAATCTGCCGTCGCGAGTGTTATTCTGGAACAGCAATCACACGAGTTTTTTCTCGAGTACATTCAACCCACCCTCCGATTGATCCTTTTTGGCGCCGGCTTCGATGCCCGGCCGGTGAGTCAATTGGCTGCAAGCCTCGGCTGGCGGGTGGAGGTTACGGATGAATGCGTACCCCATATTGCACCGGTTTTCTTTCCAACGGCCGACAAACTTTGGCTTTGCCAGCGAGAGTGGGTAGACCGCGATTTTGCAATTACTCCTTACACGGCCTGCGTGTTAATGTCCCACAACTACGACTACGATCGCGATGTATTGAAGAAAGTGTTGAGGAGTCCGGCTCCCTACATCGGGCTGCTGGGTCCGCGCATGCGCTTCAACAAAATGGTAGCAGAACTGGAGCAACAAGGCATCCAGCTCTCGGCTGCCGATCTTCATCGGATTCATTCACCCATCGGCCTCGACATCGGTGCCGAAGCACCCGATGAAATTGCAGTGTCAATCATTGCAGAAATTCAAAGCAAGTTTGCGAACCGGTCGGGCGGATTTTTAAAATACCATTCCGGCCCTATTCACCAGCGCGAACCCGGCTCCGATCAGGTATACAAACAGGTGTACTTGTCCAATCCCGATGCGGCCGCATCCGCAACCCGGTAACCGCGATTTCGAACAACGTTTGAAATCCTGAGAATAATTCAGGAGCTTCCGTTCATGATTGCAAAAAGAATTAGACGGGTAGTATTGATAAGCGTAGTCCTTGTTACCGGTTGTCGCGAAAAAAATGGGCCCACCACCTGGCGCGTGAAAGGCGGCACCCCTGAAGGTATTCAGTATTCAGCACTCCGCCAGATTGACCGAACCAACGTAAAGAATCTAAAAGTGGCCTGGAGGTACCAGTCAGGAGATGCCGACTCGGTTAACCATCGAACCCAGATTCAATGCAACCCCATCATCATCAACGATACCTTGTACGGTACCACACCATCGCTGCACGCTTTTGCTTTGCACGCAGCCACTGGCAAAGAGATTTGGCGCTTCAATCCCGGTAA
>JBIIVI010000215.1:0-6197 GCA_044339555.1 Cyclobacteriaceae bacterium
AAAGGCTACAATTTTTTTCATGTGGTTGGCTTTGGAAATCAAAAATATTAAGGTTTTAGCCGTAAATCAAATGGAATTTTGGGGGATTTTCCATTCATCGGCAAAAAGCGCTATTGAACGAGCAAATTGCAGCCCCGAACGTCACTATTGTCTATCCTGCCAAGGATTTCAAATGTGCCATTTTCGTACGTTTTCCCAAGATCGGCCGTTTCGATAAAGCTACAGCTGTGCACGTTGGCCAGGTCAATCACATTTATTCCCCCGGTTTCACCAGGCCCTAGCAATTCAAGCGGGTTGGTTAAGTCGCGGGTCAGCACCCGAAGCGACTGATTTGATCTAAAAATTCCCTCTCCCCCGGAATAGGCTTGGGAAAGCAATTCCGTCATACCATACTCTGAGTGAATGGTGGCTACCCCTAATCGATCGGTCAAGTTCGCATGCAATTCAGAGCGCGTCATTTCCGGCCTGCGGCCCTTCATGCCCCCTGTTTCCATCACAATTAAAGGCGTTCTAAACGGGCCTCTCAATCGCTCGGCTAAATCCAGCAACGCAAACGTTACCCCCAAAAGTAAGACCTTGCGACCAGATGCCGCTAGCGAAATAATGCGTTGGATCAGATTGTCTAAGTCGTTGAGATAAAACCCTGAGTAGGTTGACTCCGATTTTTGAATGAAGTAATCTGCCATGGCGATCAGCGAAGAACCCGATCGCTCCAGATAGGACGGCAATAATGCCAGCACGTGGTACTGAGAAAGTGCCCCGTACTCCGTTTCAAACAACTGACGGGCATGGTGGAGATAAAATGCTTGATCGGGAATGGCATGCTGGCTGGTGGTTGCCCCCGTGGTGCCACTACTGGTAAACACCGTTTCTTCCCGCCAGGAGCCGCTTTTTACGACATGGCTTTTAAAAAAAGAAATCGGTAAAAACGGAATCTGCCGGATAGACTTAACGGCAGTCACTTCTTTGCCCAGATAGTTGAGGTAGGTTCGGTACACCGCACAATGTTCGGCCTGAAAATGGAATACGGCTAACGCAATTTCTTGCCATTCAGCTTCGTTCAAGGCATAGGTTCTGCCCGCAAAACTTTTATAGGTGCCCAACTGTTGATTACCTTACCATCGGTTTCAAAGATACAAATGAGAAAACTTGTCGGGGGGATATTGATGGGGAGTTTGTTCGGGGCCGCTTTTTCGTGCTTCGATCCACCGGACTTTCCGGCCACGCCTTCCATTGAATTTTCGGAGGTCTTTTTCCGCGATGTGGCCACCGGGGCTGACACCCTCGTGCTCCGCATCAACTTTCAGGATGGTGATGGCGATGTGGGGTTGCGCACCGATGAGTTTACCAACAGTGAGAATCAGCCCGCCTATGCGCAGTATTTCTATTTTGAAGAGGGAACGAATCAACGCTTCACATCACGTACTACTACACGCAAGCTGATCAACTACCGAACACGCAGGACCGTGAAGGGGTATGATACGCTTCCTGCTTATGCACGCCCGTTCGACTGCCTGAATTGGGAACTGGTGTTCAACAATGCCAGCCCACCCCGGGTAACCGATACGGTATACTTTCAGAGTAATCCAAACTTCAACAACATTTTTGTGGAGTTCTATACCAAGAATACAAACGGCACATTTTCCGAATACGATTGGAAACAACTGTTTTGTGTGGACTTTAACGGACGCTTACCGCGACTGCAAAAAGAAGGCGTGGGTAGTGCGCCTTTGGAAGGAACCATCAGCTACCCGATGCGATCGGTGGGATTCCTATCCGCATTCAGCATCCGCACCTTAAAACTTCGGGTTTGGATTCAAGACCGCCAATTGAATCGCAGCAACGTAGTGGAAACGCCTGAGTTTACTTTGCAGAGTATCCGCAGATAAAAGTAATAGTGCCTAAAAGAGCGATGGGAAACGTCCAGGTTCCGATTCACCCATCATGCTATACACCACTTCAAATATCTGGTCCGAGTTTGGCTTGGAAAAATAATCACCGTCCGAACTATAGGCAGGCCGATGGGCTTTGGCGGTAATCGTTACCGGATTAGCATCTAAATACGCATAGGCTTTTTGTACTTCCAACACCTGCTGCATCATAAAAGCGGTGGCGCCGCCTGGCACATCCTCATCTGCGAAGATCACCCGATTCGTTTTTTTAACCGACTCCCGAATACGATGATGGCGATCAAATGGCAACAACGTTTGTACATCAATCACTTCGCACGAAATTCCGGCTGCCTCCAACTCGTGAGCTGCTTCCATCACCACCCGGCACATCGAACCGTAGGTAACAATGGTTACGTCCTCTCCCACCCGCAGCAACTCTGGCACGCCCAAGGGCACCGTAAACGTTTCTAAATTATCAGGGATGCGTTCCTTCAATCGATAACCATTCAAACACTCCACGATCAAAGCCGGATCGTCCGATTGCAGCAACGTGTTATAAAACCCCGCTGCCTGCGTCATGTTACGCGGAACTAAAACATACATACCACGCAAGGCATGCAAGATCATGCCCATGGGCGAGCCCGCATGCCAAACGCCTTCCAGGCGATGGCCACGGGTACGAATGATCACGGGTGCCTTCTGCCCGCCACGCGTGCGGTATTGAAGTGTGGCGAGATCGTCCGACAGAATCTGAATCGCGTACAGTAAATAATCGAGGTATTGAATTTCGGCAATCGGACGTAGCCCGCGCAAGGCGGCACCGATGGCTTGCCCTACAATGGTACACTCCCGAATGCCGGTGTCGGTCACGCGCAATTCCCCAAAAACTTCCTGCAAACCGGCAAACCCTTGGTTAACATCTCCGATTTTTCCCACATCTTCACCCAAGGCAAAAATCCGTGGATCGCGGGTAAGTGCCGTTTGAAAGCACGCGCGTAAAACCTCCCGACCGTCTACGAGCGGAGATGAATCTGAATAAACTGCTGGTTCGCCCACCACCTGTAATGCCGACTCGGCCGACTCACTGTGCAAATGGGAACTGAATCGTTCCTCGTTTTCGCGGGCGGTTCGAGTTAACCAGTTCGCCAATTTCTCCTTCGCGGGATGTTCTTGGGTTCGCAATAGGCGGGCCACTTTTTGGGCCGCCTTCATCGCATCTAGCCGAAGCGGATTAACGGTTTGCCGAAGATCTTGTTGAATCTCCGCCACGGACGTCACATCGGCCATTTCGCCAAAGATGGCATCCAATTCTCGTTGATCGCGTTGAATATCTTCATTGAATTCCTGCCACGCAACTTCTTTGGCGCGCTTCGCGGTTTCTTTTGCTTCTCGCTCAATTTCCGCTACTTGTTCAGGCAACGCAAAGCCCTGATCTATGATATGTTCCTTCAGCTTCAGAATGCAATCAAAATTCCGTTCCCATTCAAGCCGTTCCTTCGACTTGTATCGCTCGTGCGATCCGCTGGTGGAATGGCCTTGCGGCTGGGTCATTTCAACCACATGCACAAGCACAGGCACATGCTCTTGCCGGCAAACCTTTTCCGCTGCCCGGTACGTTTCTAGTAGCGCGGCATAGTCCCAACCGCGCACCGTGAAAATCTCAAATCCAGCTTCCTTGCTGTTACGCTGAAGGCCGGCCAAAATTTTGGATATGCTACCCTTAGTGGTTTGGTACTTGTTCGGAACGGAGATGCCGTACTCATCGTCCCAGACAGATGTTAACATGGGCACCTGCAAAACTCCGGCGGCATTTAAAGCTTCAAAAAACATCCCCTCGGACGTAGATGCATTACCAATCGTTCCAAAAGCAATTTCCTGGCCTTGTTTTGAAAACTGTGAGTACGTGTGTAGCGATATATTTTGGCGGTACAACTTCGAGGCATACGCCAGGCCCAGAAGCCGCGGCATTTGAGCGGCGGTAGGCGAGATATCGGCACTGCTGTTTTTCGCTTCCGCGAGATTTTTAAAGCGACCGGAATCGTCTAGCAGCCGCGTAGCAAAATGTCCGTTCATCAAGCGCCCCGCCGAGGCGGGATCAGCTTCTACATCAGTATGCGCATACAATTGCGCAAAATATTGCTGAAGGGTGAGTTCCCCGATGGCCAACATAAACGTTTGATCGCGGTAGTAACCGGAGCGAAAATCTCCCGGGCGGAATACTTTCGCCATCGCCATTTGGGCGAGTTCTTTTCCATCGCCAAAAATTCCAAATTTGGCTTTGCCCATAAATACTTCCTTGCGCCCTATCAAACTGGCTTCACGGCTCATGCATGCGAGCCGAAAATCGGATAACAATTCTTGCGTCAGCGTTTCGCTGTGTTGAATGGTTTTTGCCTGACTCACGAAGGAAAACGATTAGTCTTCAAAAATAGGGAAAAACCCGGCAGGATTTTTCGCTTTTTCCAGGGTCCAAATTTTTGTCTAAACCTTTCGCATCGCCCGAAAGAATGTAACCCAATCTCCCGAATCAACTACCCGATCATTTGGTGGCTGTTGAAAAACGTATAAAACGGCTTGTGTATCGCCAATGCGAATCAACTCCGCACTATAGCCAGCTTCGATTTCCAATTCATGGATTTTCATGGCCCAATCCGCATTCCTGGCGCGCATCACTTCAATCATGATTTTCGAGTCGGCCTGCGCTTTCACCACACATGGGTAGTCGGGTAAAGCATACATTTTGTAGCCGCGTAACCAGACCGAATGGATGTACTCCAAGCCGGCATGAAACACTGCGTAATTTTGCATGCTCCTGCGTAACGACCCGTAAAACGCAAAAACATCGGTACCTAATTCCATACCATAAAATTCGTTTTTTGCCGCCCGTGCAATCGTATCCGATCGCTATATTTGCGGCTCTTTAATACAAGCTCAAAGTAAAAAACTCCCCGTCATGATCATAGGCGTACCCAAAGAAATCAAGAACAATGAAAATCGTGTTGCTTTAACACCCGCTGGTGCGCAGGAATTAGTGCGCAGAGGGCACACGGTATATGTTCAACAGACTGCCGGTGTGGGCAGCGGCTTTTCGGACGAAGAGTATCTGGGCGCGGGAGCTAAACTGCTTGCCACTCCACAGGAAATCTTCGGCACAGCCGAAATGATCATGAAGGTAAAAGAGCCGATTGAAGCTGAATACAATTTGATTCGCAAAGATCAGCTCGTGTTTACCTATTTCCATTTTGCCTCTTACGAGCCGCTGGCACACGCCATGATTAAAACCGGTTCGGTTTGCCTTGCCTACGAAACTGTGGAACGTGTAGATGGCAGCTTGCCGTTATTGGTTCCGATGTCGGAAGTGGCCGGGCGCATGTCGATTCAGGAAGGTGCCAAGTATCTTGAAAAACCGTTGAAGGGTCGCGGTATCCTGCTGGGCGGTGTACCAGGTGTGATGCCTGCCAAGGTGTTAATTCTGGGCGGTGGTGTGGTAGGCACGAATGCAGCAAAGATCGCAGCCGGCATGGGTGCAGATGTTACCATCACAGATGTGAACATCAACCGCTTGCGTTACCTGGATGATGTCATGCCCAAGAACGTGCACACGATGGTGTCGAACGATTACGTTATTCGGGAGTTGGTAAAAACCCATGATTTGATTGTAGGCGCGGTATTGATTCCGGGTGCCAAAGCACCCAAACTCATTACGCGTGATATGCTTAAAACCATGCGGCCGGGAACGGTGCTCGTGGACGTAGCCGTAGATCAAGGGGGATGTATTGAAACTTGTAAGCCCACAACCCATGAAGACCCTACGTATATCATTGACGATGTGGTGCACTATTGTGTAGCCAATATGCCAGGGGCTGTGCCATACACCTCCACATGGGCACTTACCAACGCTACGCTGCCATATGCCATCAAACTGGCTAACCATGGTTGGAAAAAAGCTTGTGCCGATAACACCGACTTACGCAAGGGTTTGAACATGATCAACGGCAAAGTGGTTTACAAGGCTGTAGCCGATGCCTTTAATCTACCCTACACCGACATCAAAGAATTTTTGAATTAAGCTGTCGGACAGTGACAAGTCTGGCTTCCAAGCGGGAGTCGAATTTTTTCTTGCGATAGCGTGCCAACCGCTAGTTGAACGTAGGGAACTCCGATAGGAAGGTTATGTCCGCCTGTTCCGATCCACGCAACCAGCAATAATGCACCATTCCATTGGTTACAGCCAGGTACTTAGCCCCAACGGTTAAATTATAAACTGCTACCTGATTAAATGCTTTTTGGGTAAGCTTGAGTGTG
>JBIIVI010000216.1:0-6153 GCA_044339555.1 Cyclobacteriaceae bacterium
TAAATCGTTTTGTTGGGCATATGCCAATCCGCGGAACGCCCAGAGCTCGCGCGTTGTGGCACCAACGGTAATGGCACGGCTCAGGTTTTCGATGGCGGGACCCCATTCTTTAGTCTGATAGTAGGCAACCCCCAGTGCTTCCAATATAGGGAAATCCGTTACACCCATTGACACGGCCGCGGCTAAGGCTTGTGTGGTTTTGAGGGGTTCCTTTTGCTGCGCGTAGCTAAGCCCCAGCATGGTAAAAATTCCTTTACTCTTGATTCCTTTGCTTACTACCGGCGTAAAGGCGGCTATGGCTGCGGCAAAATTGGCGGCATTGTATTGAGCTGTGCCCAGCTTTTGGAGGAAGTCCGTATCTGTGCGACCAGCTGCGGTAAGTTTCGAAAAATCCTCCGCAGCACTTTTCCAGTTGGGGATTTTGTAGAAGGCCTCTGCCCGGTTCTCAAGCGCTTTTTCGTAGTCGGGCTTTAGTTCAAGGGCTTTCGTAAAATCTGCTACAGCACCTGTTAAATCGCCTAACGTGAAGCGGGCTTTGCCGCGGTTGTTGTAAAGCACGGCATCGGGCTGGCGCGCCAATGCCTGGTCGTAGAACGTGATAGCCTCTTTAAAACTTTCCAGTTTGAATTTCGCGTTTCCCAGAAACACAAATGTTTCAAAACGCTTTGATCCAAGTGCAACCGCCTTCTCCAGATCTCCCGCAGCACCGGTTATATCTTCTAATTGATAACGGCATTGGCCGCGCATTTCAAATAATTCTAACGTTTCCAACCGTGCCGCCACCGCCTGGTCGAGATCTGTCTTTGCTTTCGCCCACTCGGCTTGCAGAAAATAAGCGGTACCGCGCTTCAGCCAGACTTCTTTATTGCTAAACCCACCCGCGATTAACTGCGAGTATTGTAAAATGGCGGGTCCGAATTCCTTCGCGGCCAATTTTTCATTCGCCTGTTGGTAAACGGCTTGCTGAATAGAGTCGGTTTTTTGCGCCCGACTTTCGACAAAAGCGAAAGCGGCAATAGCCAGAACGAAGCGGTACTTCATATGGGAAAAATTGAACAGCGAAGGTAGGGAGAGCAGCCCTTAAAAATCCGTGAAAATTACCCGAATTATCACATGCATAGAACTTGGGTAACAGTTCTTCCAAAACGGAAAACCGACATTTTTTTGCTTACTCGAAGAAGGACCAAACCAGGTAGGCGAGCAGCGATAACATAACCAGTGCGAGAAACACGCGGGCGCGGTGAAAAAAGAAACGAACAGGAAGCATTTTTTTCATCAGCAACACATTAGATTTTTCGTTTTTTGAAATCCATCCTTCTCCCCAGCCACCTATATCACGGCATAGATACGTCCACCACCCCGAATTGTAAGCACAAAAGAACTTTTATTAACTAATTTTGTTGAAATTCTCGATAAAACGAAGAAATCATGCTGAAAGCCGCACCTAAAGCCATTCATATTTATTTGGAGTCGAACCCCAACCCCAACTCGCTGAAGTTTGTGGTGAACGAAATGCTTGTGCCGGACGGCATGAGTTTCGATTTTCCTAACCCAGCGGCTGCGGAAGATGCACCACTGGCGCAAGAACTGTTTATGTATCCGTTTGTGGAGCGGGTTTTTTACACCAGCAATTTTGTGACAGTTACAAAGAAGGAAGATGTTGAGTGGATTGAAATTCAGGAAACGCTGAAAAACCACATCAAGAGTTTTCTGGAAGCCGGAAAAATGATCTTGGATATGAAAGCTGAGGCTCCGGTGATGCAGGAGGAGACCGAGACCATTCGCAAAATCAAATCTATTTTGGATGAGTACATCCGCCCGGCGGTGGAGCAAGATGGGGGTGCTATCACCTTTCATTCCTACCTTGATAAGAAAGTAACGGTTACGTTGCAGGGCGCTTGCAGTGGCTGCCCTTCTTCCACCATCACATTAAAGGCAGGCATTGAAAACCTGTTTAAGAAGATGATGCCAGAGGAAGTAGAAACCGTTGACGCGCTGTAGGTAGCAGGCGGGTTTTAGTACGCCCGCACCAGTTTGCCTTCCATATAGTTGATGTACGAGCGGTTGGCCACGCGCATGCCTCCGGGCGTTGGATAGTTGCCGGTGAAATACCAATCGCCCCGGTGGTGAGGTATGGCTTTGTGCAGATTGTCGATGGTTTGAAACACCACTTTCACCTCTGCCTCCATGCCCGCAGGCTTAACGATATCGCCAATTTTGTCGGAGATTTCTTCGTAAGTAAACTGTTCGTACAGGCGCTTCACGTGGTTCACGGGGTTTGCCTCCGCATCCGCGCGTTGGCATTGTTCGTACACTTCCCCCAACAGGTAATCCTTGCCTTGTTCTTTGAGCAATTGGATGACCGCCCGAAACGCCACGAAGTCGCCCATGCGGCTCATATCAATCCCGTAGCAATCAGGGAAACGAATTTGTGGTGCCGAGGAGACCACCACAATCTTTTTGGGTTGTAAACGGCCCAACATTTTCAAAATGCTTTTCTCCAAAGTAGTGCCGCGCACAATGGAGTCATCAATCACCACCAACGTGTCTTTTCCTTTGTTTACCACTTCGTAGGTAGTGTCGTACACGTGTGCCACCATATCATCGCGGTGTTGATCATCCGTAATGAACGTGCGAAGTTTTACGTCTTTGAGTACGATCTTTTCAATTCGGGGGCGGAAGGAGAGCAGGTCATCTAGTGAATCAATGGAAGGCTTGCCCTCCAGAATGATTTCTTTTTGTTTTTTGATGAGAAACTCTTCCACACCCGCCATCATTCCCAAGAAGGCTGTTTCGGCCGTGTTGGGGATGTAGGAGAAGACCGAATTGCGTAAATCGAACTGGATGGCTTTGAGGATTTGCGGCGTGAGCAGCTTGCCGAGTTGTTTGCGCTCCTGATAGATTTCAGGGTCGGTGCCGCGCGAGAAATAGATTCGTTCGAAGCTACACGAGGTTTTGTCGAGGGGCTTAATGATTTGATGTTGGCCGAAGGTACCATTTTTGTTCACGATCAATGCATGCCCGGGACGAATCTCTTCGATCTGCTCGTACTGCACGTTAAAGGCTGTTTTGATGGCAGGTTTCTCGGATGCAACGACTACCACTTCATCGTCTGCATAAAAATAGGCCGGGCGAATTCCGGAGGGATCGCGCACCACAAACGCGGAACCTGAGCCTGTGAGACCCGCCATCGTGTAGCCGCCATCAAAATCTTTGCAGGCCCTGCGCAGTACGCGCGTGAGGTCTACTTCGTCTTCGATGATGTCGGAAATTTCTTTGTTGGTGTATTGATCTTTGTAGTTTTCAAACAGCCCTTGTACTTCTTCGTCTAAAAAGTGACCGATTTTTTCCATCACGGTCACCGTGTCTACCTTTTCTTTGGGGTGTTGGCCCAGGTCCACCAGAATATTGAAGAGCTCATCCACGTTGGTCATGTTGAAATTTCCGGCCATCACCAGGTTGCGGCTGCGCCAGTTGTTCTGACGCAGAAACGGATGCACGCTTTCGATGTTGTTGATCCCGTGGGTACCGTAGCGCAGGTGGCCCAGCCAGAGCTCGCCCGAAAATGCTACGTGGCGTTTCAGCCATGCTTCGTGGCGGAATTTTTCTTTGCCTTCTTTCTGTGCTTTGCGGTATTTCTTCCCGATTTTTTTAAAGAGATGAGCTACCGGCTGTGGTTTGATCGATCGATACCGGCTGATATACCGAAACCCCGGCGCCACATCAATTTTGATGTTGGCAATACCCGCCCCGTCCTGGCCCCGGTTGTGTTGCTTTTCCATGAGTATGTACATCTTGTTAACGGCATATGTGGGGCCGTACTTGTCGATGTAATACTGCAGGGGCTTACGAAGGCGTACAAGGGCGACACCGCATTCGTGAAGTATTTGATCGCTCATGCCAACGGGGGATTAGAGTACAAAGGTAACCCTATTCAACCAACCCATCAATAAACCCGGGTAGAAGAACAGCAGTAGTATTACCACAACCAACAGCCAGGTAAAAAGAGTTCCGGGTTCGGATTTTTTTGTGGCAATAAGTGCCGACGGCGTCTTAATCAACAGAAAGTACGGAGCCTTCAGATAAAAAAACAAGCCGATTACGGTTGCCACAAGTCCTACACCAAAAAGAACAGCCAGCAAAAACTCGCCATTTGTTTGATACCCTTGCCACAACGTGCTAAAAACAAAAAGCTTGGCCATGAAGCCACCCGTGGGCGGCAAGCCCGCAAGCGCGATCAGACCGATGGTTAGAAAAGTGGTAAGCAACAATTGCTGGCGCCCCCAGCCGATCCATTTCTCCAATTCATAGGTACCAGTCATTGATTCGAAGTGCTGCAAACAACGAAATGTGAGCACATTCATGACCACCAATGTGACCAGGTAGAACAATGCCGTTTGCGTTCCCTCCAGTGTAAGGCTGGCGAGGCCCACGAGCACAAAGCCGCTTTGCGCGATGGAAGAATAAGCCATCAGGCGCAGGGCATTTTTTTGAAACAGGCCACCCAGATTTCCGGCTAACAGTGTCACCAAAGCGAGGCCCGCCAACACGAGGCGCCAATTCAAGTCGCCCTGCCCAAACAAGTGCAATGCCAGTGTAAAGCGTATCAACACACCCATGCCGGCCACTTTGGGCAAGGTAGCCAACAACGTGGTGACGGCTACTGGTGCGGATTGGTAGGCATCGGGCGCCCACCAGTGAAATGGGGCTGCACCAATCTTAAATAAAAAGCCTGCCAGCGATAACAAGGCACCCATTTTCAAGAGTGAACTTGGTTGCGTTAATGCCCGCTCCAGAAAAAGTGTAGAAGTGAACTGCGTGGTACCGGTTGCCCCGAATAGGTACGACATTCCAAACAACGTGATGGCCGTTGCTACGGACCCAATCAGAAAATACTTCCACGAACCCTCGGCCGAGGCTTTAGAAAAGGAAAAGCCAACCAATGCGTAGGAGGATAGCGAAATCACTTCTAGCGCCAACACCACGGACAACAAATCGATGCTCATCACCAGCAGGTTGCCGCCCAAGGTAATGATCAACAGAAAAAACAGATACTCCGAAAAGCGATTTTTCGTGTTAAACGGCATGAAGCACAACAACACAGCGGTACCGATGAGTAATAGTCGGAGCGCACTGGCCAGGTGATCCAGGCGAAGCATTTCGTAAAAGAACTCGATGGGTGCATCGGGCCACGAGCGCACCAAAAGAGTACCCGCCATGAGGAGTACAGATAGCGCGATGCCCGTAAGCCACCGATGTGAGACAGCCGGAAAGAAGCCGAGGATAAGAATCAAAAAAGCTCCAACTAAAACGATCAACTCGGGCAGCAGGAACTGGGTGTGATCAAGCAGTTGCGAAAAGCCGGCTGGAATCTGCATGCCTAGTGAATCGTAGAAAGTAAGCGACTTAATGAGTCAGCAAACGGGTTGAGCCAGTTTAGCAAGTATTGCGGCAGAATACCCAAGAATAGTGTAGCAACTACCAAAGGATAAAGCAGAATTTTTTCGCGTGTGGTGAGATCAGTGAGAGTAGTTTCTACCCGGCAAAAGAAAGGGCCAAAGAACATGCGCTGGATTGTCCAAACATAAAATGCTGCCGTGATCACAATCCCCAGAACGGCCACCAGCGGCATCCACATCGGAAGAAGTTGATTGACGCCTTGTGACTGAAACGCGCCTGCCAGCGTTAAAAACTCGGCGATAAATCCGCTGAAACCCGGCAAGCCGAGGGATGCAAAAAAAGCCACGAGTACCATCGCGGTATAACGTGGCATCACGGCTTGCAGGCCAGAGTAGTTGCTGATCTGCCGGTCGTGGGTGCGATCGTACAGAACGCCCGCTAATACAAACAACATAGCGGAAATAATACCGTGACTGATCATTTGGTAGATGCTACCGGCTACTCCCTCGATGGTGCCTGCGGCAAGGCCGAGTAAAACAAAGCCCATGTGCGACACCGACGAATACGCGATCAAGCGTTTTAGATCTTTGGCGGCAAGCGCATTTAACGCACCGTACAGAATCGTGATGACTGCGAATAACCCGAGCATCCAACTGAATTGTTGTACTTCGAACGGAAAAATGGGGAAGACCACGCGAGCCAACCCGTAGCCACCTACTTTCAGCAACAACGCTGCTAGAATGACGGAGATAG
>JBIIVI010000217.1:0-6144 GCA_044339555.1 Cyclobacteriaceae bacterium
CAGCTCAATACTGGAGATTAATGGTCAAGGGGCTTTCTTTCGTTGAAAAAGGTGTAATGAATTACCAGGAACAACTTCTCGCTCAGAAACAAAAGTACCTATCCAAACTCGCACATGAACTCGATATAAAGGTAATCCCAATCGCCTAAATAACACCTGTCATTGATAGCGACTGCGAAGCAATCCCCAATTCAGAACTTAGACAGGGGATTGCGGCGGTCGTTCCTCCCTCGCAATGACGATAAAATATTTTTCGCGATGGGTTCTAAACAAAAATCAGATTGGTGCGCTCGCATTACCGTGAACGATAGATAATTCAGTGGACTGAATTCATTCTGTCCGCAAAATCCTTCAATGCCGCAACAGGCCGCGCACGATCAAAAACTGCCCGCTCAGGTATGTGAGCATGATCCAAAACCCTGCTTGGTTGAACGGTGCATAGAATTTATTGATAGCAATCATGGAATCCGAAATCATAAACAACAGTGCGCCCACCAGCACCATCAGAAAACTGGGATTATTGGTGCGCCCCCACCGGAATATGGCTGTAATCACCATTACCTGAATCACGGCCGCGTACACGATCACCGGCACGCGCATGCCTCCCAGCACGGGGTAGAGCACTACCACCAAACCAATGCCGGCCAGCAGCACCGGAAAAGCCATCCGTAACTTCCGCACGTTTCCAAGCGCATCTGTTTCTACCCCGTGCTGGTGTTGGCGGTAAGCGAAAACATAAAACAGGTGACCAATTAAAAACGCCACCAGTCCAAAAATAAAAAACCGGGCATCTTGTTGAAACAACAACAGCGTATCGCCTGCACAAGAAAAAACCAAGGCGACCAGTACCCACACCGACCGCTGCCCGGGTCCGGCAGTCAGCCAATACCAGAGCAACAACGCAGGCATCAGCAGCGGTTTCACCACGTTGTGCACGGACGTCCACGTCCACCATTGAGTTGCCAACTCGATGATCGACAGGAATACAAACAAAATCAGGGCAACACGTTTCATATCCGGTTAACGTTTACGAAACAAAAGGTAGCCAAAAGCAAGCGTACTCAACGCGCCCGCGCAACCAAACGTAATCAAAAAGTTTTGCGGGTCGTTGGCGAACAGCCAGCCACCGCCCAGCGCACCCAAACCAATGCCCAACTCCATAAAAATGTAGAGCGTAGCCACACCACGGCCTTTGAACTGCGGATTGCTTAAGTCCGTGGCCCACGCCAGCAACGTGGGCGAAGTAGAACCCTGCGCCAATCCATACAACACTACGCCCACAATCAACCAGCCTTTGGTGTCTGCCAGGCCCACCACCACCAAGCCAATCGTCATCAGCACGGTGGACACCAGCAATACGGGCCTCCGCCCCACACGGTCGGACAAACGGCCAGCAACCAGCCGCACAAAAAGAGAAGACACGGTGATGTAAGTAAAAAGCAATCCTTTGTTTTTGATACCCACCCAATTGCCGAAATCCGGAATCACGGTAAAGACCGTTCCATAAGCAAAGGCCGTAAGCGCCATCACCAACGAGGGTGTCCACACCAGCGGTTCGAAAAAGTCGCGCGTACCCACGCGCAGGTGGCGCAATTCAAACCGTTGCTTCGCAGCCAACGTCTCTTGAATCGAAAACAGAATAACGATAGAAACCAGCGCGAAAAACGCAGAACAGTAAAACAACGCGTCCAGGCCAAACTCATAAGCTACCAGCCCGCCAATGGCCGGGCCTCCCGCCATGCCGAGTGTACCTGCCGTACCCAGTACGCCCATGGCTTCGCCGCGCCGGTGGGCCGGAATGATGTCCGACAGAAACGCCACTTGGCCGGTGGGCGTGAAGCCCGTAGAAAATCCATGAATCAATCGCAGCAGCAAAAAACCCGCCACCGAAGTAAGAATGGGATACGCCAGGCTACATACCACACATACCACCACGCCAACTACCATGACGGGAATCCGCCCGATAGTGTCCGACAGTTTACCGCTGAATGGCCGCGAGACCATGGCGGTAAGTGTAAATAGAGAAATGATCAGACCCTTATAGTCGGCCCCGCCCAGCGACGTGAGGTAAGCAGGCAACTCGGGAATCATCATGTTAAAGCTCGCAAAAAAGAAGAGCGAGCTGACGCACACCAGCCAGAACGAAGTAGTAAAAACGCGCTCGTTGTTACTGGTCACTGGCGGCTCGAACTTTTTCGAAGTCGGCCCGCAAGGCCGGATCGCTGGGACGCTTGGCGGTGAGATCAAAAAATTCGCCTTTCTTGTTGATGATCACATACCGCGGAATGGCATCTACTTCAAAAAACTTTAGCAGATCGGCCTCTGGTCCAATCCGGAAATGGAAGATGCCGCGACTTCTGAGATCGTGTTTGGCCAACGCCCGATTCCAGGCTTTTTCGTCAGCGTCCATCGAAAGCATCACAAACGTGATTTTGTTCTGGTACTCTTCGGCCATCTGCTTTTCAGCCGCAAATTCAGCGATGCACGGCCCGCACCAGGACGCCCAAAAATCCACATACAAAATGCGGTGCCCCTTGCTGGCCTCCCTAAACTGGTCGAAGCGCCCCTCCCCACTAATCTCCCTTTCATACTCTCTTCGCTTCAGGGTGTCGTAGATGGCATACTGCCGGGTAAGCGATCGCGAGCCGCCCAAATCACGCACAATTTTTTCCTCCAAGGGTGTTTCTTTAAGAATGGTGTAATCGTTCCAAAAAGTGGAATCATAGGGCACATCAAACAACTCTTTCTTACCCGGCTCTTTGCCTTTGAATTTCGTGAAACCCTTCAACTGCCATTCGTTCACCAGTAAATCGAGGTGATACGTGTGACGAAAACCAATCTGGCGGTTATACGTTTTGCCCTCTTTGGAAACATGCCGTAAGAAGTATTTGCCGCCCGACTTCTGAAAAGTGTTCACCACGTGCACCGTGTCATGCGCGTAAGCAGTATAATCCGCTTTTACAAACGCATAGTCGTTGGCATTGATATAAAGCGTACCAACGGTTTGCTTCTTTAAAGAAATGCCGGTGGACAACGTGAAGCCCGCATCTTCTCTCGATCGAAAGGAGATTTCAAAGACCTCCTGCCCATCGTATTGCGTTAAGCCCTCCAGAGTGAAATCGTATTTGCTGAGATCACGCTTCAACGAACTTACTCCATAGGCAAAACTCATTATCGCTCCACCGATTCCACCACTTCGGTTTTGGTATGAAACCAGATCGGCACCCATAACGCTATACAGGGCCATCGGCGCGTGCCATTGACCAATTCGAGTACTATCCAGACTGCGCCGCAACTGCGTGACGCGCACCTCATCCCGCTGGCCAGGCGAGCTAGTTACTGCTTTATGACCATTGCGTTTGTAGATGTCCACCGCGGCTTCAATCAAGCGACCGTACACGCTGTCGTCCTTGCAATAATGGCGGTAGAACGCTTTGTACACAAAAGGCTTCGAATAATAGTTCTGCCGGATTCGGCTAAACGCCTTTCGCACGATGCGATCAGGTCGCAAGTCGCGACCGACCACGAGCACTTCTTTCAACTCCATGCGCGAAGGCTTCAACACAATCGTGGGTGGCACTTGCTCCAACGGAAACGTAGCGCTCTCATAGCCCACACACGATACCCGCAGTTGCATACCCGCGCGGATTCTGGTGCGGTCGAGACTAAGGCGAAATTGTCCGTCCAGGTTGGTGCTCGTTCCCACGTACGTGCCCACCAATCCCACAGATGCATACGGCACGGCTTGTTTGGTTTCGGCATCGACTACAGTGGCCTCCGCATGAAAGCCAACGTGAGCAGGTTGAGCCCGCACCCCAAAGGCGAAACCTACCAGCACACAACTCATCGCAGTCAACCAACCTTTCATCGGCTATTCATTTTTGCCGCATCCTCTTGTGCGCCCAACAAAAAGCCCTTGATGAAATCATCCAGCTCGCCATCGAGTACATTTTGCGCATCGGTGCGCTCCACACCCGTGCGGGCATCTTTCACCAACTTATACGGATGCAGCACGTAGTTGCGAATCTGCGATCCGAAATCGATCTTCATCTTGCCCGCCTCAATCTTGTCGCGGGCGGCATTGCGCTTCTCCATCTCCAACTGATAGAGCCGCGACTTCAACATTTGCATGGCCTTCTCGCGGTTGGCGTGCTGCGAGCGTTCCACCTGGCAAACAATTACAATGCCCGTAGGTTTATGTGTAAGCTGCACCTTGGTTTCTACCTTGTTTACGTTCTGGCCACCGGCCCCGCCGGAGCGGGACGTTTGCATTTCGATATCGCCCGGATTGATTTCGATGTTGATGGTATCATCCACCACCGGATATACAAACACCGAGGCAAATGAAGTGTGCCGCCGCTGATTTGAATCGAACGGGGAAATGCGCACCAGCCGATGTACGCCACTCTCGCCCTTCAACTTGCCATACGCAAAGGGGCCATCGATTTCCAACGTAGCAGATTTTATACCGGCCACATCGCCCGACTGGTAATCTACCTGCGTAACGGTGTAGCCGTTTTTCTCGCCCCACATGATGTACATGCGGTTGAGAATATCGGCCCAGTCCTGACTCTCCGTACCACCGGCCCCCGGGTTGATCTCGAGCATCGCGCTAAGCTGATCTTCCTCCTGACTTAGCATCTTCTTGAACTCCAACTCCTCCACCGCCAGAAAAACGCGTTGGTATTCGCGGTCGAGTTCATCCTCGCTGGTATCCCCCGCTTGGTGAAATTCGTTGAGCACCTCCAGGTCGTCCAGCAGGCGGCTTACGTTGTCGTACGCGTCCGTCCAGACTTTCTTGGTGCGAATGTTTTTGAGAATTGGTTCCGCCTGCTTGGGGTTGTTCCAAAAATCAGGCTGGTGCGAAATGCGTTCTTCGTCTTCTACTTCGGTCTTTTTGCGATCGTAGTCAAAGATACCTCCTCAAAGCCGCCACACGGGCTTTCAAGTCTTTCAACTGTTCGGTGGTCATGGTTAGATGTGATTTAATGAAGCCGCAAATATAGAACAAAAAGCCATGCGGCCTTACTGGGATTTGGGGCGGTAGAAAGGCGAAGTGGGATCGATGTGGCGCAGCAGGCGCCCGCGCGTGGTTTGGTAGCGCGGCTTCAAGAAAAGCAGCGCCGAACCCAGTGCCACCATCGTGACCGAGGCCCGAACGACTGCGGGATCGATAGGGTCAACATTTTGTATGATGAAAGTTGCGTTGAACTGATCCACCAGGAAATACAGCATACCGCCCAGGAACAATGCACCCCCAAGACCACGGGTAACATCCACCGGTTGGTGCACGCGCAGTTTTGCCAGCTCGATAAATTGAATGGTGTCGTACGAAGTGGTGATCAGAAAAAAATCGTGCAACTCCCGGATGCGGCCCAAACCCTTCTCACCCGACTTCAACTTGTACTGCAACAAGTCGCCCACCTCCCACCGGGCCACCACGGTTTCGCGTTTTAACAAGACAAGTTGCTGAGCAAACGAATCGCAGTTTAAGGAAACCATCTGCAGCCCTACCAATCCAATAAAAATCAGCCGCTGCCTACAGGCCATCGCTTTGTAATTACATTTTTACAATCCACCCAAGCGGGTCGGGCGCCAGGCCACGCTTCAACTCGTCCAGCGCCACGTACACACGGTTGGCAAACGTGCGCTCCGCCACGGGTGGTAAATAATAATCTATGCCTTCGTGGCCGATCAACTCAATATGCGCAATCGTGGCCGCGGTGCCCGCACCAAATGCTTCCGTCAATGTTTTCGCACGCAAGCCCGCCACCAACTCGTCTACGGATATTCTGCGCTCTTCCACTGGCACATTCCAACTACGCGCCAATTGAATGACGCTGTCGCGTGTAATGCCGGGCAAGATCGAATCCGTTAACGCAGGGGTAAGCAACGTGCCGTTGTTTACAAACATCACGTTCATCGTGCCCGACTCTTCCACATACTTGTGCTCGATGCCGTCTGTCCAGATCAACTGGTGATAGCCCTGATCCTGCGCCAGCTTAGAAGGATAAATCGCACCACCGTAGTTGCCGCCGGCCTTGGCATAGCCCGTGCCGCCTTTCACCGCACGCGTGTAGTGCGTTTCGATCCGCACCTTTACGGGCGTGGAATAGTACGGACCCACCGGACTTAAAATGATCA
>JBIIVI010000218.1:0-6132 GCA_044339555.1 Cyclobacteriaceae bacterium
GTTGTCTTTACCGAGCCGCGTACCAACAATGTCGCGCGCCTCCAACATGATCTTCTCAACTTCGGCTTTGTCCTTGCCGTTATAGAATTTCACCAAGGCCAATTGGGCCAACGACTTGGCCACTTCAATATGGTTTCTTCCGAATTGCTTTTCCTGACTCACCAACGCTTTTTCAATCAGGAGTTCGGCCTGGTCATAGTCACCGATCTGATAATCGATGTCGCTTAAGATGCGTTGGGTTAGTGCCGTTTTGGTGGAGATTTCGCCATAGACTGTTTTTGAGATGTCGTAGCCGCGTTGCGCCACCTTCTCCGCATCGGTATAATCGCCTTGGGCCAACAGAAGTCGCGCTCGGTTTACGAGCGGTTCAACCAGGCGGATAGAGTTGGCACCGTAGAGCTTCTCATATTCAGAAATCAATTCGTTCAAAACTTCCTCGGTCTCGGCATATTGACCCAATTGAATAAGCAAACTGGAAAGTTCTTTGGCGGTGGAGAGTTCGTCTAACCCTACTAATTCTCCCTCGCTACGCGAGATAATCTTCGCGGATCGTGCCAAGGCATCTTCCGCGTCATCAAACAGGCCTTTGATCCCAAAAAGTACCGCCTGGGTTTCAATGGCGTTAATCAAGTAAACGGCTTTCGTTTCGTCTTTGCGGAATGCTTCGAGAATAGCCAGCGCTTCGTTGATGTTCTTCTCGGCTCCTTCGTAGTTGCCTAATTTGATTTGCAGCCGTGCGATGTTGGTAAGTTCTGCCCCAAACTGGTAGTCCTGGCCATCGTATTTGATTCGCGCTACATACCCGGCTTTTTCCAGCGTCTCCGAGGCGAGTTTGTATTGATCAGTAAGTTCGTACAACTGGGCAAGGTGATTGAGGATGTTGAGGTGGTCGGGATGCTTTTCGTGGATTTCTTTCGCAACGATTTCGATAAAACTCTGCTTGTAGATTTTTCCAGCTTCCGCGATGTTGTTGGTATAGTCCAGGAAGTGATTAGCCATGCTTACGCGCATGAGGTGGGTGTTGGGAGCCTGCTCGCCCAGCAGTTCGGTTTGCAGCGTCACCATGGTGCGCAAGTACTCTTCGGCGCGGGTATAATTTTTTTGGCTGATGGCGAGGTCGTACAAAAATCGATTAATCGTGATCAGCGCAGGATGATTGCGCGGTAATCCGCGGTTGGAGCTGATCATATTCAAGGCATCGCGCTCAAGATTCTTTACATTGTCTTTGGCAAACTTCGAGTTGAACTCCACCACTTGCAATCGCGCAGGGTACAAACTGTTTTTATCGAAAGCCTTGTTGATCAGTTTTTCGTACTCCAGTTTCACATTGTAATAGGTGGTTTTACTTTCTTCACGGAGCAACTGAACTAGATAGGCTTCGTACAATTCGGTGGCGGCATAATGAGTGGGTTTATAGTCGGCTTTCAACAAATTCAGCAAGTTGCCGTAGTCCAGTTCTCGTGGCAGCGATTCGTTGCCGTTTCTTACCAAAATATTGGCTTGGCTAGCCTGAGCCAGGATGTAGTAAATGTTGGTTTTTCCCAGATTGCGTTTACTCCAGTTAGCGGCCATTACCAACGCGGAGTCGGCACTATTCAGGTTCCCCTGGCCGCCATAGGCATTTCCTAACAGAATCAACGCACGGCAATATTCATTGGCGCGGACGGTGATTTCCTCCTCGCTCAGCTTAACACTTTTTAGCGCCCCCTTTTCATCGGTGGCAACTTCCTGGCGTACGGCCCGCTTGGAAAAATAGGCAACGTCTTTCAATAACAAATCGATGGCCTCCCGGTAATAGCCTTGTCCTGACAGCGCTTCGGCATAAGCTATTTCCCAACGCGCGGAGATAGGTTCTTGGAAGCCGTTAGCTTTATCAAGCTTTTCTTTCACTTGTTTCAGAATCTCGGCTGCTTTTTGGTAGGACCCACTTTGGTTGTAAAGGTTCGCAACCCCGATTTGAATTTCCGGCAAAAAATTGTTTCCCTCTGTGGCTACTCGTAGAGCAGTAGTGGCGCTTGCTTCAAATTCGCCAATCACCCCGTTGCCCAATTGATACTTTGCCAACGAAGCGTAATACAACGGGGTAAACTCGTTGTTGTTGCCCAGCTTGCTCGCGGCACTTTTGCGAAATTTTTCCAGATTCTTGATGGCGCTCTTATAGTCGCCTAGTGTGTAGCTCGCCTCTGCCTTTTTGTAGGATTTTAACAGTTTTTCATTGTTTCCTTTCTTTTGGGCAAAAGAGCCAGTGGCCAGAATTACCAGCAGAAGCAAAATGGTTTTTTTCATAGGAACGGATGATCCGAATCCTAAAGTTAGAGAAATTAGAACTGCGGCTGTTAGCCGGTACCGTTCTATTTTCTTAAGACATTAGCTTTTCCAAAATTTCTTTGGCTGCTTGTGTAACGGGAGTGCCAGGGCCAAAAATTCCAGAAACTCCTTTTTGGTACAAGAAATCGTAATCCTGAGCGGGAATTACGCCTCCGGCCACCACCAAAATATCAGGGCGCCCCATTTTTTTTAACCCTTCAATCAATTCTGGAACCAGTGTTTTGTGACCTGCAGCCAGACTGGAAGCACCCACTACGTGAACATCGTTTTCAACGGCTTGGCGCGCAACTTCCTCGGGGGTTTGAAAGAGCGGCCCGATGTCAACATCAAATCCCAAGTCCGCAAAACCCGTAGCAATTACTTTAGCACCACGGTCGTGGCCATCCTGGCCCATCTTGGCCACCAGAATGCGTGGCCTACGGCCTTCTTTTTCGGCAAATGTATCGCTCAAAGCCAGGACTTTTTTCAGGTGTTCGTTTTCTTTCATGCCGGCTGAATATACACCGGATATCGATTGGATTTTGGCTTTGTAGCGGCCAAATACTTTTTCCATCGCCTCGGAGATTTCGCCCAACGTAGCCCGGTTGCGGGCAGCCGTTACCGCCAGCGCCAAAAGATTTCCCTGGCCACTCTCCGCTGCTGCCGTCAATGCTTGCAGCGCGGTGAGCACGGCATCGTTGTCGCGTTCTTTCTTAAGTTGTTCCAGCCGCGCAATCTGCTCCAGCCGCACCGCCGTGTTGTCGACTTCTAAAATGTCGAAGTCGGGTTTTTCATCGTTGATGTATTTGTTCACGCCAACAATTACATCCCGATTCGAGTCGATGCGGGCTTGTTTGGCGGCCGCTGCTTCTTCAATCCGCATTTTGGGCAGTCCACTTTCAATCGCACGCGCAATTCCGCCGAGGCTTTCTACTTCGTCAATCAACACCGAAGCTTTTTCAATTAGGTGTTGAGTCAGGTACTCCACGTACTCGGAGCCGCCCATCGGATCAACCACTTGTGTAATGCCGGTTTCCTTTTGTAAAAAGATTTGGGTGTTGCGCGCAATTCGGGCTGAGAAATCGGTAGGCAACGCAATGGCTTCATCCAATGAATTGGTATGCAACGATTGCGTACCACCAAGAGCGGCTGCTAATGCTTCGAGTGTGGTGCGAGTTACGTTGTTGTAGGGGTCTTGTTCCGTCAGGCTCCATCCGGATGTCTGGCAGTGCGTACGCAACGCCATCGACTTCGGATTTTTCGGTTGAAACTGTTGCACCAGCTTCGCCCATAATACGCGGCCTGCCCGCATCTTGGCGACTTCCATGAAAAAATTCATACCAATTCCCCAGAAGAAAGAAAGGCGTGGCGCGAAATCGTCAATGGCGATACCTGCTTTCAGTCCGGCTCGCAGATACTCCAAGCCATCCGCCAGCGTATAGGCCAACTCGATGTGGGCTGGTGCACCCGCTTCGTGCATGTGATAGCCACTGATGGAGATGGAGTTGAACTTAGGCATGTGCTGGCTACAGTATGCAAAGATGTCGGCCACGATGCGCATAGATGGTCCCGGTGGATAGATGTAGGTATTGCGCACCATGAATTCTTTGAGAATATCATTTTGGATCGTACCACTCAACTGTGCTGGCTTCACACCTTGTTCTTCGGCCGCTACGATGTAAAAAGCCATAATCGGAATCACGGCTCCATTCATCGTCATGGACACGGACATTTTATCAAGCGGAATCTGATCGAAAAGAATTTTCATGTCCAGCACGGAGTCGATGGCCACTCCGGCCTTGCCTACATCACCCGTTACGCGGGGGTGATCCGAATCGTAGCCGCGGTGCGTGGCGAGATCAAATGCAACTGACAAGCCTTTTTGTCCGGCTGCGAGATTTTTGCGGTAGAATGCGTTTGATTCCTTGGCTGTAGAAAAACCGGCATATTGGCGAATCGTCCACGGGCGCACCGTGTACATCGTTGCATAGGGCCCGCGCAAAAAGGGTGCAACCCCGGCTGTAAAGCCGGTCAGATAGTTCGAATAGGCGGGCACTTGGGCACCAATAGAAATTCCTTCGGGCGATTCCCACGGAAGATGAGCGGCATGCGTAGATAGACTAACGGATGGCAGCGAGATTTTTTTTCCTGTTCGCTTTTCGTATTCGGTAGTTACTTGTTGTAATACCTGCGAGCACAAGCTTTCGATGTAGTAGGCACCTTGGGTCGCATCGCCTACGTGATGAATGTGACTCTCTTCACGTAAAATGGCGCTGATATTGCGCGCCATGCGTTGCATCACTTCGTTGGAATCATCTTCAGGTGCAACCGTTAATGCATCACACCCACCTAGTACAGCTGCCAAGGCTGCCGTTGTACTTTTCAGGAGATTACCATGTGGCTGGTAAGCAGGTTGAATAAACGGAGTGCTTACCGCATGTATATAGGTATTAGCGCCCAACACTTTGCGCAGCACTTTCAACTTGGCGATTTCAAAAAAGAAGTTTGAGCCAATGCTGATGGAAACGGCAACTTTTTTTCCTTTCCCTTGGGTTTGGTCAAGCGCAAAAAGAATTTCTTCCGTTGGTGTGCTGGCGGGCACGGATACCCCGTGTGCGAAAAACGCGGAGTTGTTCACATTCATTCCCAAATCATCCACAAGGTTATCCACAAAGGCTGCCCCGTAAATTTTGCCTTGGAATTTCTGCTGAACCAAGTCATGAAACTGTTGGAACATGTTTTGCGAAACTGCACCGTGCAATTGAATGGCACATGCGCTTAAATCAATTTCATTTAGCAACTCAGCGAGCGAAACAGAATTTCCTTTGGTGAAGTGAAATGAAAGACCATCTGCACCAGCTTGTAAGTGTTGGTGTGCCAACGAATTATCTTTTCTTGCATCGGTAACATGAATGGCAGGAAGGTTGAACCAGCATCGCGCACCCAAAAACGGGTACGTTGCGGATGCGAGCGAAAAAACGTTTTCGCGTTTTACGTCTGTGGCGTCAAAATAGGGTTCAACTATTAAGCCCTCTTTGTTTATTCTCAATTTTTCAAAGGGAGCGGCACCATCCAATTCATGCGTGGCGGCCTCTTGCCACGTGTTTTTGTCGCTTTTGCTAAAAGAATCCAACATCGCCTCAGAGATTTTAGGTGAACGTGTTAAGGTACAAATGATAAAATCGACACGAAGCTTTCATTTCTTAATTTATTTTTCAATGAGAATTGTCATCTTTTCACTCTCTAGAAAAAAAAAGAAAGTCAAGCGAAGAAAGCATTTTTGTATATCGAATTTTTTTTCACATTTGTCCCCCCTCGTTTGTGAGGCCACAAGTTTTTCACTGATTTAAATACTTTTGTCAATGGTGGTTGATTATGGAACTGTTTGGAGTGATTGTATCGAAATCATAAAGCAAGAAGTAGACGAACAAAGCTTCCACACCTGGTTTAAACCGATTGTTCCACTCGGAACGGAAAACGATGTGCTCACGATTCAGGTGCCTTCGCAGTTTTTTTACGAATGGCTGGAAGAAAATTATGTGCCTGTATTGAAAAAAGCCATCCATAAAGTGCTTGGCCCTACCGGCCGCCTCGAGTATTCAGTAGTGGTAGACAGTGGAAACAGGCAATCGCCACCTGTAACGGTACAGTATCCCAACGGTGGCGGTGCAAAAAAACCAGCGCAACAGATTGTAAACGGCAATGGCCACACCGAAGACTATTCGCCTTTCTCCTTCAAGCTGCTCAATCCGCAGACTGTTAACTCACGACTTAACTCAAATTATCGTTTCGAAAATTTTGTGGAGGGTGATTGCAACCGTTTGG
>JBIIVI010000219.1:0-6129 GCA_044339555.1 Cyclobacteriaceae bacterium
AGTTCTGAAAAGTCAACGAGCGCCTCTCCTCCGGAGAGGGGCGGCACACGTGTAGCAAATCTGCGCGAGAAGTTGGGGTGAGGTATTTCTCCCGCCTTGGCGCAAGCGTCCGCTTGCGCCCGAAATCGTACCTAGCGGGTCAACTCTTCGTTATGTGTACCCACAATTCAATCCTGTCGATCTCTAATGAAATCAATGCAATATGCAATCACCGTCTCATCGCGCAGAATCCGGTTATGGCCCAGGCCTTTGGTGCGATAAAACTTTACCCACGGATTTTCGCGCACCAGCAACTCGGGCTGCGAAATCAACACATCGCGGTCATCTTCATCGTGCACCAGCAATAAACTCAGCGGCTGCTTTAGTTGCCGAATGATATGGCGCGTGGTAAAGGAATCAAACTGCTGCCCGAATTTCTCCAAGACGTAGGCATCAAAAAAAGTAATCCGCGCCTCGCTGCCGTTAATGGCTTTCAGGTAACTGCGCAAGATCGCGGTACGGTCAACGGGACTTCCAATTTCAATGAGCTTGGGTACGGCCAGGCCGTTCGCAATGGCATACAGCGAAGCCGCCCCGCCAAACGAATGGCCCACAATGGCTACCGGTGTGCCGTAGGTTTTTGCCAGCAGTTCCATCACTTCCCGGAACTCAATCGCATTGGTTTGCTTACCACCCGAGCGTCCGTGTCCAGGCCCATCGAACCCAATTACCCGATAGCCGACCTTGTTCAGAGCGGGAATCATTTTTCGAAACTGCGTGGCGCGCCCGGCCCAGCCATGCACCACCCACACACAACGATCGCCCTCGCCCCACTCGTAAACAGCTACCTTCCGGCCGCGATAATTCAAAAAGGTAATCGCGGCCCCGCGTGCACAGACTTCCTCCTTTTCGGGCGCCTGATGGCGGAAGGGCGTAAAGAAAATGTAGACAAACAGTCGGTTAGCTAAAGTAGGTGCTACACGCTCAAGCCACGGAAAGCCGGTGCGAATCAGGCGCTGCAATAAAGGTTCTTTGAATTTCTTTTTTTTCTCCACTAGTGAACAATCAAGGTGTTAACTGCAACTCAAAAGAACGGTCGATAAAGGAAAAGGTTTGTAAATCGTAGGTGCGCTCTACTACCGTAGCGCGGTTTTTGTAATCGATTAACAATACGGTTGAGCAGCGCGTGCCATAGACCGGTGTTTTGATGAACATCGAAGAAAGCGCCCGCTCGCGTTCAAGCCCGATGCCGGTGTCGGGCAAGTCTCCATCCTTCGCGCGCTCCTCATCATACAATGCCTGGAACACCGCCGCGGGCTCGATTGGGTTTGCCGTGAGTACATGCGCCAACTTCTTTTTGCCATTCACCAATTTCGGCCACGGGGTTTCCAACAACGCGTTGCTCAGCCCGTAGTAGCCGGGACCGACCGGACCGGGCGCGGGGCCATAGTTGGAAAAATACCACGCCTCATTGGGTGTGCCGGCTACAAGATTGAACCCGTTGTAAGCATTTGCTTGAGGCGCAAGCGACTGAAAAAAGGCTGCAGGTGTTGCGTTGGACTGCAGGAAGTCGGACACAAGCTTACCACGCGAAGGCGCATCAGGCCGAATGTTTGCGGGGTCACGGTAATTGGTAACAAACGCCCATTGCCCGTGGCGGGAGAGGCCGAGCCACGTGCCCTCGGCTTGTACATCGCGGCCGGCCAGGATTTGATTGTCCGCCCAAAAATGCATGGGCTCTGTGGGCCGCTGATAAAACTCGTCACGATTGGCAGCCACTGCAACCCGGTACCGCGGATGCGTATGCAGGGAAAAAAAGATCAGGCACATGCCACAAAACTATTTACAACGTGTAAAACGTGGCGAGGAAAAGAAAAAATCGATACAACTGCCAACTGTAAAAAACCAGGTAGGCCAAAATACTGCCCTTTACAACCGCCACCCACCACCGATTACCATAGTACGTGCGCTCAGCGCTAATAAAAAAGAAGGCAAACAATGCCATTGAGAGCTTTGAATACACCCCGTCCGTCAATAACACGTTCCAATCTTGTCCCAAATTGTTGGCAAGCAGAATCACGTTTTTTAAAACCAGCGGAATGAGCACCGAACTAAGCAACAACGTGAACGCATGAAACTCAAAAGACAACTGAAGGTGATCGAAATAAAAATTCTTCTTCGAGAAGTTAACTACCGCCAAAGGGATTGTATAAATGAAAACCAACATCACGATTAACAACTTCGAAAGGTTGCCGGTGTGCGCATTAAAGGCTTGCGTATAGGTTTCTACATCCAGTTGATGAGCTTTAAGGTGTTCGCGCACAAGTTTTTGCACCAACTCACTGTACTCCTGATAGTAGAATTGCGAATACAAGGGCGAATTAAACGTATCAAAAACCGGAAACAGGAAGTAGAAAAAGTTGGCTACAAAAAACAGCCCCACCAACCGCATGTACGGCACCTGCACACCCGCGCGAATCCGATCCGACAGTTTGCCTGGATTGAGAATCATCGTCTTGAAACTCCGCCAGAATTTCCCTTCCAAAAAAGTAAATGCATTCAAAATACTTTCGGCCATGCGGCCAAAAGAACGATCGGCAGCGTCTATCACTTTCTCGCCACAGTGGTTGCAAAATCTGCCGCGAAACGTGTTTCCACAGTTCTTACAGGTTCGCTCGGCCTCGTAATCGAACGTATCGGGCCGTTTCTTAAAAAACGAGAAAGTCATTTTCGAAAATTAAGAAAATAACTCCAGTTGTGGCGGCAACAACTGAAAACTTCTGCGGTGAAGCGGGGTAAGGCCCAACGCGCGGATGGCATCGCGATGCTGCTTTGTGGGGTAGCCTTTGTTCGTTTCCCAAAAATAGCCCGGGTACTGCTGTGCCATGGCTTCCATGTACTCATCGCGTGCGGTTTTTGCGAGTACCGAGGCAGCGGCAATAGAAAGAAATTTACCATCGCCTTTCACGATGCAGTGGTGGGGAATCTGCCGGTACTTTTTGAAGCGATTACCGTCCACTAAAATCAGCTCCGGTACTTGCGCCAGCTTTTCCAACGCGCGGTGCATGGCGAGGAACGAAGCATTCAGGATATTGATTTCGTCTACTTCCTGATGAGTTGCTTCGGCCACGGCCCAGGCAAGGGCGTCGCGCTGGATTTCTTCCCGCAAGGCAAATCGGTCTTCGCGGGTAAGTTGCTTTGAGTCATTGAGCTTTTTGTGCCGATACGTTGTCGGCAAAATCACTGCTGCCGCAACCACCGGGCCGGCCAAACAGCCCCGGCCGGCTTCATCGCAGCCGGCTTCGAGATACTTTTTGGAATATGAGGAACGTAGCATCTGCGCGAAAATAACATACAGGTGCAACCAAACCCGCGTTGGTTAAGCCGTTTTTCTTAGTTTTGTTCTTTACCCAAAAGGCTTTGAGTAACGCACTCGTTATTATTCCCACCTATAACGAAAAGGAAAACGTTGCCCTCATTATCGAGGCAGTGTTGGCCCAACCCAAAGATTTTCACGTGTTGATTGTAGACGATGGTTCGCCCGATGGTACCGCAACCATTGTGAAACAGTTGCAAGCCGATCACAACCAAAACGAAACAAAAATCCACCTGTTGGAACGAACCGGAAAGCATGGGCTCGGAACAGCCTACATCGAAGGATTCCGGTTCGCCATGAAACGGGGTTATGATTTTGTATTGGAGATGGATGCCGACTTCTCGCACAACCCGGCGGACCTCGCGCGACTGTACCTGGCCTGCGCTGACGAAGGTTTCGACATGGCGATTGGCTCGCGTTATGTATCCGGTGTGAATGTGGTGAACTGGCCCATGGGCCGAGTGCTCCTCTCCTACTTCGCCAGCCGCTATGTACGCCTCATTACGGGCATTCCCATTGAGGACACCACGGCAGGATTTGTTTGCTACCGCAGACGAGTGCTCGAAAATATTCCATTGGACGAAATCAAGTTTGTGGGGTACGCCTTCCAGATTGAAATGAAATTTCTGGCGTGGAAATTCGGATTCAAACTGAAAGAGGTCCCGATCATCTTCACCGACCGAACCCGGGGGCAATCCAAAATGTCGCCCGGCATTTTTAAAGAAGCCGTTCTTGGCGTTATCCAAATTACCGTGCAGAGTTGGTTCCGGAAGTTTGTGGTGAATTGAGGAACGAGTGTTAACACTTGTTGCAAGAGCGAAACGATTTTTTTGCCGAAATCACGGAGAAACTTCAAGATAATCGAGCAAACGATCGACAATGACTGAGTCGTGACAGAATCGCTCGTTGATACAAACATTTATCTTTTTATTTCAAAGGCGATCAAACAGTGGTTGATTCAAGGTCTAAGAATGGAGAACTGGAGAAAGTAGAATTCAGCCGCGCCTTTTTACTCTCACTACAACCGCTTATCATAACTCCAGCGCTCTTCAATCCCCAAACCAAAAAGCGCAAAATCGTACTTGACCGGGTCATCGGGATCCAGTCGCTTGAGTTGCTTAGTCAACGCTTCTGCCATTTGCCAATCCGGTGTGCTTCTCCGCACCAATCCTAACGCCCGGGCCACGCGAATCACGTGCACATCGCAGGGGCAAACCAATTGGCGCGGGTGTATCGATCGCCACAAGCCAAAGTCAACGCCCCGTCCATCGCTGCGAACCATCCAACGCAAAAACATAGCCATACGTTTGCAGGCCGACTTGCGGGCGGGTGTAGGCACATGCTTGCGGGTGCGGGCAGGTGCAGCGGGCAAACTAAAAAACAGTTCATGAAAATGTATGAGCGCGGGCGCGATGTTTTCATCTGCCTCCGCCAGCGGGAAGGCCGCTTCCAATGAATCGTGCTGGCGGTAGTAATGGCTCAGAAACCTCAAAAAATAAGCCGCGTCTGTTCCATTAAATGTGCGGTGTGTAAAGTCGCGGAATGTGCGGGCCTCGCGCGAGCCGTAATGCATCAGGAAGTCATGCGGAGCATTGTCCATCCGCGTAAGCAGATCGTTGCATTTATTGATTACAGTAACCCGTTGGCCCCACGCCAACAACGCAGCAAACAGGGCGGCAATTTCAACGTCTTGTTTTTTAGTGAACCGATGCGGAATGGAGATGGGATCGTTCGTGATGAACGCAGGCTGATTGTAACGGTCCGAGCGCTCGTTCAGGAAGCTTCTCAGTTCCTCGAACCGTAACTTGTGGCGCGGCACTATTTGTAGTACGTAACCTCTACCCGAAAACGTGCGTCAATCGCGCCCAGCCGGTCGTACGCAGATTTCGAAATCTTGATCACCACTTTGTCGTTATTGCCAGTGTCGGGCAACATACCGGCTACACGAACAAATACTTCGCGATTGTTCAATTCGTTCTTCACCTTGAGGATGCTGCCCACTTTGGCCGTGCGATGAAAAGCCAGGTACTTTCGATTTCCCTCGGTGCCTTCGATCGCTTCTGCCAAGCCCGACTCTTTTACTTCATCTGTGCTGATCAGTGTTTGATTGATTTTTACGGTTGAGGTGCTCTCCGCTGGTTTGGCGGGAACCACGGCTGGAGTGGTTACCATGGGTGTAGCCGCGGTGGCTGGTGCGGTTTGATACATCGGCTGGGTCAGGTAAAGACTTTGGCCCACCTTTAGTTCGTTACCAGTCAGGTTATTCCAATCGCGCAACTGCTGAACCGAAACACTGTACTTTTTCGAAATCGAAAAAAGTGTTTCACCCGGCTCAACCACGTGGGCGGTCTTGACTTCTTTCATTTCGCGCGGTACTTCCGCCGGGCGCGTGGCCACAGCGGCGGGCTTGCGGATAATCAACTCTTGCCCGAGTGCCAGGCTATTGTCCTTTAAATTATTCCATTCTTTCAACTCATCCACTGAAATATTGTACAACCGGGCAATCGAAAACAAGGTTTCCTTGGCCGCCACCTTGTGCACGGCCCCGTTAGAGGTTTTTACGATGTTTCGTGCTTCGTAAGGAATTTTAAGAAGTTGCCCGATTTCCAAACCGGCATCAGCGGTGGGGTTGTGTTCTAAAATCGCGGCAATGGCAGCCCCATATCGTTTCGAGAGCCCGTAGAGGGTTTCTTTCTCACCCACCTGGTGAATGACGAATAGCTTGCCGTTGATTTTCTCGGTACGTAGCGAGTCGCCAGGTGTAGTCACCAGCA
>JBIIVI010000220.1:0-6127 GCA_044339555.1 Cyclobacteriaceae bacterium
ATAACCTATTTCGTTCGCCACAGCATCGCAGTCTTTTGCAGCCCTACCGAAGTAAAGTCACGTTTATGCGCTTTCAATCCACCGGCCCAAAGCTGTTGAAACTTTCGCTTGCTGGATCTTTTGGAAGGCAAAAACAGATCAACAAAGTGACTGACTTCGTCAATGGCGTCTACCGGCAATTCACGAATCAGTGATGCTAGTTTTCTTCGCTTGGTAGTAGCGCTTGCATGCTTTTTTTGCGTGGTTCGCATCGCAGTTCTGTTTCGTTATTGATCCGAACGTAAAGATAACAGAATAGTTCCGAAGGCCATTTTATGCCGAAAGGTTCGCTGTTGAGATTTCAGTTATACTCCTACATCCCGCCAATCCCATCGTCAAATCAAAATCGGCCAACAAATGCCGCAAATAGGTTTCAACACCTGCGGCTCCGCCCAGCGCGAGGGCATACACATAGGGTCGCCCGATGCAAACTGCTTTGGCGCCCAGCGCCAGGGCTTTGAAAATATCGGCACCCCCGCGTACGCCACCATCCATCAGCACCGGAACCCTGCCTTCTACGGCCGCCACAATGGGCGGTAACGCTTCCAGCGTACTGATGGCGCCATCCACCTGGCGTCCTCCGTGATTAGAAACAATAATGCCGTTCATGCCATGATCCAACGCTTGCCGCGCATCGTCTGGGTGCAGAATTCCTTTTAACAAGATGGGCAGGCGTGTGCGGTTGCGGAGGAATTTTAAATCATCCCACGTAAGTGCCGGATTTGAATAGGTGTTTACAAACTGCTGCACCGCTTTTACCGGGCGCCCGGAACGGAGTTTCCGCAAAAAGCCGGAGCCCGGATACGTATTGACCATCGATACTAATCCACGGAGTGAATGGGCCGTGATCTTGCGTGGTGCAGATGGCACCGGTTCGTCCATCAACTTTTGAAACACCGGGTCGGAGGTGTATTGGGCGATGCCTTTCCCTTCCAGAAACGGCAGATAGGCCAGGTCAAGATCGCGTGTGCGCCAACCGAGTAACGTGGTATCAAGCGTAACCACGATAGCGCTGCAACCACAGGCTTCTGCCCGCTGCACAAAACTTGCCACCAGCGCATTTGATTTGCTCCAATACAATTGAAACCACCGCGGCTGCTCGGCCATAGCGGCGGCCACTGTCTCCATCGGCTTGCTGGCCTGGTTTGAAAAAATGTAGGGTAAACCCAGTTGTGCGGCGGCCCGGGCAACCGCTACATCGGCTTCCCGGTGCACGAGCTCTAATACACCTACCGGACTGAGTAACAACGGCGCGGGAATTTTTTTTCCGAACAACTCAACCGATGTATCGCGTGCACTTACATCGCGAAGCATGCGCGGCACGATTTGGTAGTGCTGAAATGCGCTGCGGTTGGCCGTTACGGTTTCTTCTAACCCCGCACCGCCGGCAATGTATGCGAAGGCTTCCGGTGACATGGCCCGGTGTGCTTGTTGCTCAAGTAACCGGGCATCGATCGGCACCAATGGCTTCTGGCCGGCAAATCCGTTCAGGTAAATGGCACGCTGGTGCTGCGCGTTTGAGGTATCCATAAGGGCAATTTCATTTTGTGGAAGGTAAACAAATCTACGCGGTTGGGCCAAGGCAGTTTGTATATTTGGCGCCTGATTTTTCTACCATGAAACCCGTTACTGTTGAACTGCTCACCATTGGTGATGAAATTCTTTTCGGACAGATTGTAGACACCAACTCGCAGTGGATGAGTGTGGCGATGACGGAGGCGGGCTTTCGGGTAACGCACAAAACAACGGTAGCCGATCAGGAAGATGCTATTCTTCGCGCTTTCGCGGATGCGGAGCAACGCGTGGATGTAGTGTTGATTACGGGAGGTCTTGGCCCCACAAGCGATGATTTAACGAAGCCGTGCCTGGCGAAATACTTCGGTTGCGATATGAAGATCCATGAAGAGGCGTTGGCGGAGATCACGGAATTCTTCAAAAGCCGAGGGCGGGAGTTAACAGAATTAAATCGCCAACAGGCGGCGCTGCCTGTATGTTGCGAGAAGATTACCAACCCCATCGGCACCGCACCCGGCATGTGGTTTCAGCGCAAAGGCAAAGTCTTCATGTCCATGCCGGGCGTGCCGCACGAGATGAAGAAAATGATGGCCGAGCGCGTGATTCCCAAACTGCGAAACACGTTTGTTACTCCGGTGATTCATCATCAAATGATTCGCACCGTAGGCATAGGCGAATCGTTTCTGGCCGACAAGATTTCAGTGTGGGAGAAGGCACTACCCGCCCACATTAAACTTGCCTACCTACCAAGCCTGGGCGAAGTGAAACTTCGACTGACAGCCTCGGGATCTGACCTGGCCTCATTACAACGAGAAACCGAAGAACTTACCCAACAACTGTTGCCGCTGGCCGGTGAATACGTGTATGGGTTTGGCCATGAACCCCTGGAAGTAGTGTTGGGCCAGATGTTGCGCGAGCGTCAGCTCACACTTTCCATTGCTGAGAGCTGCACAGGTGGCTATTTGTCGCACTTAATTACAAGTGTACCCGGCAGCTCAGAGTATTTCCTTGGCTCCATGATTCCGTACGCATACGAGATAAAAATGCGGCAATTGGGCGTAAAGCCCGAAACGTTGGAAAAACACGGAGCGGTAAGTGAGCCCACCATCCATGAAATGGCCAATATTGTGCGGGCGAAATTCAATACCGATATAGGCGTGGCGACCAGCGGAATTGCGGGCCCGGGCGGCGCAACGCCTGAAAAACCCGTGGGCACAGTGTGGATTGCCTATTCGGATAAGAACAAGACTGTGACTAAAAAACTACAGCTCTCCAAAGACCGGATGATTAACATTCGGCTTGCCTCCGTGGCAGTGTTGAATTTGATTCGGCAGAATTTGCCCGATTGAGTCTCCATCAAAAAAAGCAGGACGACTTAACGTCCTGCTTTTCTCCACACTAACGGCAGCTTTTAATTGCTGCTGTATTTCGATTCGCCCAGTTTGGCGTGGGCGGCGGCGAGTCGTGCTACCGGCACGCGTGGGCCCGAACACGATACGTAGTTTAGGCCAATACTATGGCAGAAGACAATGGAATCCGGCTGGCCTCCGTGCTCGCCGCAGATACCCACCTTCAACTCTGGGTTGTTTCTACGGCCGTCTTGCACCGCCAACGTCATTAACCGGCCCACGCCTTTGCGGTCGAGCACTTCAAACGGATTGTCTTGCAATAATCCATTGTTGATGTAGAAGGGTAGAAATTTGTTTTCTGCGTCTTCGCGCGAGAATGAGAAGGTAGCTTGCGTTAAGTCGTTCGTGCCAAACGAGAAGAACTCTGCTACGTTGGCCAACTCTTCGGCTTGCAGGCAGGCGCGGACTACCTCGATCATCGTTCCGAATTTGAAGTGGAGCTTAACTTTACGTGTGTGCTCAATCTGCTCGCGCAGTTCATTCACAAATAGCTTCACCGTAGTCAGCTCCGCTGCGGTACACACTTGGGGTACCATGATTTCCGGACGTACATCAATAGCCACGCGCTGGCAATCGGCTGTTGCTTCCAGAATTGCCGCAATCTGCATTTTGTAAATTTCGGGTAGTGTAATGCCTAGCCGAACCCCGCGATGCCCCAGCATCGGGTTCACCTCGTGCAGTTCTTTCACTTTGCGCAGCATTTGCTCCTTTTTCACAATGGCCTGATCAATGAGTTCTACGCCGGCCAGGTTAAACGGAGCTTGCGAGTTGGTTGCGATGCTCAAATCCGCGTTAAGCAAACGAAGGCTGCTAAACAAGTTGTTTACACCCCCAATGGTGCTGCGCAGATGCTTCAGGTTTTCAATTTCATCTTTTAGTACTTCCTCGGTTGGCAAAAATTCGTGAATAGGCGGGTCAAGTAAGCGGATGGTTACCGGGCGAGGCGCCATGGCCGAAAGAATTTCTTTGAAGTCTTGACGTTGCATTTCTTTCAGGCGATCAAGCGCTTTTTGACGCTCGTCTGCCGTGGGCGCAAGAATCATTTCTACCACAATCGGCAAGCGATCCACGTCATTAAACATGCGTTCTGTGCGGCAAAGTCCTATTCCCATCGCGCCAAAGCTGAGCGATTTTTTTGCCGCGCCCGGTGTGTCGGCATTCGCTAACACTTTTAGCGTGGCGGTTTCATCTGCCCAGGTTAACAATACCTTCAGTTCATCGGAGAAGGTAGGCTCTACAGTGGGGATTATTCCCTGATATACAAAGCCTGTTCCTCCATCGATGGTGATGTAGTCGCCTTCGTGCAATACCTTATCACCAATAATGGCTTGGCGGTGTTTTACATCTACATGAATACCCTCGGCACCGGCTACACAGGGCTTACCCATACCGCGGGCCACCACCGCTGCGTGCGAGGTTTTTCCGCCGCGGCTCGTCAGCACACCCTGGGCGGCAAAGAAGCCGTGGATGTCTTCGGGTTTGGTTTCTTCGCGCACTAAAATTACTTTTTCGCCCGCTTTGCCAAGCAGTTCGGCTCGGTCGGCATCAAACACCACGTGGCCTGAGGCAGCTCCGGGTGATGCTGGTAAACCTTGCGCCAACGGTTCTACTTTATGGAGAGAGTCGAGGCGGGGGTGCAGCAACTGCTCCAGCATATCGGGCTTGATGCGCAGCAAGGCGGCCTCCTTGGTAATCAAACCTTCATAGGCCATTTCTACAGACGTGCGCACCATGGCAGTGGTATTCATTTTGCCATTGCGGGTTTGCAGGCAGTACAACACACCTTTTTCGATGGTGTATTCAAAGTCTTGTACTTCTTTGTAATGGGTTTCCAGTTTGTTGCGGAGTTGTTCCAACTGGCGGTAGAGTTCCGGCATCTCGTTGGCCAACTCGGCCACGGGTTTCGGGGTACGAATACCAGCCACTACGTCTTCGCCTTGTGCGTTGGTGAGGTATTCGCCAAACATCACGTTCTCGCCGGTGCCGGGGTCGCGGGTGAAGCCTACACCGGTGGCGCAGTCATTACCCATGTTTCCAAAAACCATGGTCACTACATTTACTGCCGTGCCATTGGCCATTTCTGGTGTGATGTGAAATTCTCTGCGGTAATCCACTGCGCGCTTGCCCGTCCAGGAATTGAAGACGGCTTTTATGGCGATTTCGAGTTGTTCAAAAACATCTTCCGGAAACGGCTTACCGGTAGCTTCGTGCACTACTTTCAGGAACCGCTCGCTGATTTCTTTTAGCTGAGCGGCATTCAGGCCAATGTCCGCTTTCACTCCGGCTTGACGTTTTACGTCCTCGAAGTGCTCATCGAATTTGGCATCGGGCACACCCAAAGCCACTTTGCCAAAAAGTTGTATAAATCTGCGGTAGGCATCGTAGCCAAATCGTTCGTTGCTGGTTTGACGAATCAATCCCTGCAGTGTTTGTTTATTTAATCCCAGATTCAGGATGGTGTCCATCATCCCAGGCATGGAAAGTGCCGAGCCCGACCGAACGGAAACGAGTAGCGGGTTTTCTGCATTGCCAAATTTTTTGCCGGAAGATTTTTCCACCAGCGCCATCTGATGGCGCACTTCTTCGAGTACGCCACCGGGTAGTTGGCGATGAGGTGTAGCCAGGTATTCCAGACAAGCTTCGGTGCTGATCACGAAACCGGGGGGCACGTTCAAACCAATCTGCGTCATTTCGCAGAGGTTGGCGCCTTTGCCGCCCAGTAACTTTTTATTTTTTCCGTCTCCCTCGCGAAACGAGAAGACGTATTTCTTTGAGATGTTCTTCACTGCCTTTTGTGCAGGCTTTTCCAATTCAAGTGTTTCCATACAGCAAACCGTTAATGTGGTTAGTGATTCGAAATTGAATGTATAAACACCGGTAAAGAATGACCTAGGTCAGTGGGCTGGGCGATTCTCGTCAGCATCCACTTCGAAAAAGTGCTTAATTGCGAGAATTCGCGGGAAAAGATTACTTCAATGGAGGAGCCAAACCCACTATCTGCCCGGTCGGTATTGCTGATTGGTGTGGTGTTAACGATTTTGCTGGTGAGTGTTTTTCACTACCGTACTTCGGTAGAGATGGCTGGCGTATGGGTACGGATTCCCGCCGAGTGTCAGGCGAACGGGAACCAGATATTGAAATGCCCAGAATACACCATACGTTGG
>JBIIVI010000221.1:0-6126 GCA_044339555.1 Cyclobacteriaceae bacterium
GTGGACCTGCAGCATCTGGTGCTTGAAACGGATTGTCCCTACCTGGCCCCGGTTCCGCATCGCGGTAAACGCAATGAACCTGCTTACCTGGCGCTCATCGCCCAACGGGTGGCCGACCTGAAACAAATGCCCATGACTGAATTGGTAGCCGCCACGACCACCAATGCCCGCCAACTATTCGCCCCGCGTCTGTCCGTTCGATGAGCATGAACTTCAAAAACGTTACGGTAAATACAGCCTTCCCCGGCAAAGCCCGATCCCGGGTTATGATCATTTATACGGGTGGCACTTTCGGTATGGCACATGATCGCGATGGGGTGTTAGTGCCCTTCGATTTCTCGCACATCCTCGAACACCTGCCCGCGCTTCGTAATCTGTCTTTAGACCTTACGGTGATTTCGTTCGATCAGCCCATCGACTCTTCGAATATTGATCCCATCCACTGGCAAATGATCGCTCGGTTGCTCTTTTCTCACCGCCAGGAGCAAGACGGCTTTGTGGTGTTGCACGGCACCGATACAATGGCCTACACGGCATCAGCCCTCAGCTTTATGCTGCCGGATTTTGGTAAACCGGTGGTGTTTACCGGAGCCCAGTTACCCATCAGTCACCCGCGTTCGGACGCGCGCGAAAATCTCATCACCGCTCTGGAGATCGCATCAGCGAAGAACGAAGGCCAGGCACAAGTGCCAGAAGTGTGTATCTATTTTGGATCCGAGCTGTTGCGGGGCAATCGTTCGAAGAAAGTCGAGAGCATGCATTTCGATGCCTTCCAATCGGAGAATTATCCGCCACTGGCGAAGGCGGGCGTGAAGATTTCGTTTAATGAAGCGGCCATTGGGCGGCCCGGCGAAGTGGCGCAGTTGCGCGAGAAGTTTGATACCGGGGTAGCTATTATCAAAATGTTTCCCGGCATCTCGCTGGCTTCCATGCGGGCCCTGCTGGAGGCCCCCGGGCTAAAAGCCGTGATACTCGAGACCTATGGTTCCGGTAACGCGCCTACTAGCGCTGAGTTTTTGGAATTGATGAAGTCGGCCATGGACAAGGGCCTGCTAATAGTTAACATTTCGCAATGTCCGGGTGGCATGGTCATCCAGGGGAAATACGAAACCAGTCGCCATCTGCTGGAATTAGGCGTGCTTGGAGGCTCAGACATGACCACCGAAGCAGCCCTCACCAAATTGATGGTGTTGTTGGGCAATTATCCCATCGACACCGTGCGTCAATGGATGACCCGTAATGTGGCCGGTGAATTAACTCAGGCTAAATAGCCACTGAAAACGGCCCTAATGGCGGAGAGAGAGGGATTCGAACCCTCGTGACGCTTGAGACGTCAACACGCTTTCCAGGCGTGCCAGTTCAGCCACTCCTGCACCTCTCCGTAAAAGGGGCACAAAGAAAATCAATTTCTGCTATCTATTTCGGTGTTCAGGGAAGAAAAGACTTGCCCGCTTTGTGACGAACCACCGTGAACGGCATTTCAAGACCGGGACGAGCGATTGTTGAATAGGTTTCACATTTTTTTCAAAAAGTTGCTTGAAAATGCGCAAAACATTTAATTTTGGCCACTTCAAAAGTGATTAAACCTTAAACCATGAAAAAACAACTCGCTATTCTCACGTTCGTAGGGGTACTGTTCTCCGCAATGGCCTTTGCACAGGATTCTACGGCTACTCAGACTGATTCGACTGCCACCCAAGCGGCGGCTACCGTAACAGAGGCTCCCCCTGCGGAAACTGCCGAGCCAGCAGAAGAACAATCATTTCACCAAGTATTGAAAGAAAAGTTCATTGAAGGTGGTAAGGAGTATATGTGGCCCATCCTGATTTGTATGATTCTGGGGCTTGCCATTTCGATTGAGCGTATTATTACGTTAAATCTGGCCACTACCAATACGAAAAAGTTGTTGAGCCAAATCGAAGATGCCCTTGCTAAAGGCGGCGTTGAAGCGGCTAAAGAAGTTACAAAAAATACCCGTGGCCCTGTGGCTTCGATCTTTACACAAGGTTTGATGCGTCATTCCGAAGGTATTGATATGGTAGAAAAGTCAATCGTGTCGTACGGTGGCGTTGAGATGGGCCGCCTGGAGCGCGGATTGATCTGGATTTCATTGTTCATTTCACTCGGGCCGATGCTTGGATTCTTTGGAACGGTAGTAGGGATGGTGGCTGCATTCGATGCGATTGAGGCGGCCGGTGACATTTCTCCTTCAGTTGTAGCGGGTGGTATGAAAGTGGCATTGATTACGACTGTTGGTGGTCTGATCGTAGGTATGGTTCTTCAGGTTATGTACAACTACCTGGTGTCGAAAATTGATGGATTGGTAAACGCCATGGAAGACGCATCCATTACACTGGTGGACATTTTGGTCAAGCATAAACTCTCTAAACACTAAGAGAAATGGGAATAATTGATATTGGACTATATATCACGTATGCCGTGTTTCTTGTCTCGGCTGGAGCCGCTGTCGTGTTTCCGTTGATTTACGCATTAAAACACCCGAGTGCGATTGGTAAGTCACTCATCGGTATCGGTGGTATGGTGGTGCTGTTTGTGGTTGCCTACTTCCTGTCCGGAGACGAAGTTACAGCAAAATACACAGCGCTCGGTGTGGATGCTTCTGGCTCAAAAATTATCGGTGCGGGTCTCACCATGTTTTACTTTGTGATGGTGATTGGTTTTCTGGGGATTATTTATTCGGAAATTTCAAAAGCGTTCAAATAATGCCGCGCACTACACCCGAGATACCCAACGCATCGATGGCCGACATCGCATTCCTGTTGCTAACCTTTTTCTTGGTTACAACTACGATTGCGAACGACCGGGGGTTGAGTATTCAGTTGCCTCCGCCTCCGGAAGCACAAGAGCAGAACATTGAGATCAAGATTCAGGAGCGAAATATGTTCAAGATTCAGATCAACTCATTCGATCTTTTGCTGATCGAGGGGGAGCCAAATCAGGACATTTCCAACCTTAGGGATGATATCAAGAAGTTCATTCAAAACAACGGTGCAGATCCCAACTCGTCCGATAGCCCGGAGAAAGCCATTGTTTCCATTAAAACCGACCGTGGTACCAGCCACAAGAAGTTTATCGAAATTCTGGACATCTGCCAGGGAGCTTATTACGATATCTGGGCAGAACGTGCCGGTGTAACAAATCAGGAGTTTCGCGATGCTGCCTCTGATCTGGCAAATCCCGACAACAAAGCCCTTTATGAAAAGGGGCGCGCAGGTCTGCCGATGAATATTTCCATTGCCGAACCAACAAAAGTGGGCGGCTAAACCAGAAAGAAGCTTATGTCAAAATTCAAAAAGAAGACGCAGGTAAAGCAGGACATTCCAACCTCCTCAATGCCCGATGTGGTGTTCATGTTGTTGTTCTTTTTCATGGTAACAACAGAAATGCGCGAAACCACCATCAACGTGCAGCAGCGGATTCCGGAAGCCACCCAACTGCGTAAGCTCCAACGCAAGTCTTTGGTAACAAACTTGTTTATTGGTGAGCCTCGCAAGCTGGCGGAATTTGGAAAGGAACCCAAGATTCAGGCTGGTGATGCGTTCATCGAACCGAAGGACATTGTGTTGTGGGTAAACCGCGAAAAAGATAAGTTGGCTGAAAATGAGCGCGACCAGCTAACGGTCTCTCTCAAGGTTGATGGTGATGCCAAGCGCGGGATCATAGCAGATGTAGAAACCGAATTGCGGAAAGCAAATGCGCGAAAAGTACTTTATACTGTACTGGAAAAGCGCACCCGAAAAGGTTAAGAGTTAGTTGTTTTTCATGTTTTTAGGCCCCTTTCTGTCTTCAGAAAGGGGCTTTTGTTTTATCATTGTAACATGGCGTTAGTCTCAGTGGCTGTTAACAACCCGAAAGTGGTTCGTGCCTGGTGTATGTACGACTGGGCAAATTCTGTGTATTCGCTGGTCATTACGTCTGCTATTTTTCCGGTTTACTACAAGTCGGTAATGCGGCAGGGGGGAAGCGATTCGGTGAACTTCTTGAGCTATACGCTCGATAGTTCGGTGTTGTATTCCTACGCCTTGTCGTTTTCCTTTCTAATGGTTGCGTTGATGCTGCCGCTGCTATCAGGCGTGGCGGATTATGTTGGGCGCAAGAAATGGTTTATGCAGTTTTTTGTGTTGCTGGGCAGTAGTGCTTGCATGGGGCTGTTCTTTTTTCGTGATCCGCAGGATTTGGGTTGGGCCATTGGTTGCTCCATGCTTGCCAGCATAGGCTTTAGCGGTAGTTTGGTTTTCTATAATGCCTTTCTGCCCGAGATCGTATCGCCCGATCAATTCGATCGGGTAAGCGCACGTGGGTTCAGTATGGGGTATTACGGGTCGGTGCTGCTTCTGGTGATTTGTTTGGCGATGATCCTGAACGCTACGTCTTTTGGCTTCGCTAACGAGGGAGCAGCCTCGCGGTTTTCGTTTCTACTCACGGGTTTGTGGTGGTTTGGCTTTGCGCTGATCCCATTTATGATCTTAACAGAAAACAGTTCCAATCACGTGCCCAAGAACATACTTTCGAAAGGGTATCACGAATTGGCAGGAGCGTGGCAACGCATCGGCAAGTTGCCGTCATTAAAGCGATATCTGGCAGCTTTTTTCTTTTTCAATATGGGCGTCCAAACGATTATGTACCTCGCCACCTTGTTTGGTACGGATGTTCTGCATTTAGCGGATGATAAGCTGATTGGGACTATTCTGGTCATTCAACTGGTTGGAGCGTTGGGCGCGGGCCTGTTCGCCCGGATTTCGGGGCGCCAGGGAAATAAATTTACGTTAGTTATCATGATCGTGATTTGGATCATGGTCTGTCTGGTGGCCTATGCCCTGCAAACCGAGTGGCAATTTTATGCGCTGGCATTTGTAGTGGGCATGATTATGGGCGGCATTCAGTCGCTCTCGCGTGCCACCTACGCCAAACTAATTCCGGCCGATACCAACGACCATGCATCGTTTTTCAGTTTCTACGATGTTACCTATAATGTTTCGATTGTACTCGGCACTTTTTCGTTTGGCCTTATCAATCAAATTACCGGCAGTATGCGCAACAGTGCACTCGGGTTGGGCATTTTTTTCCTACTGGGCTTAGCAATTTTGTTGACGGTGAATGACGACCGCCTGGCCGCCCGAAAAGCCTAGAAGCGCAGGTGCTTTACCGTCATCCCGTTATTGATTAATTGCTTCAGCGAGTCAATTCCGATTTTTAGATGTTGGTCTACGTAATTGGCGGTAACCACTTTATCGCTCGTTTCGGTCTTAACGCCATCGGGTACCATCGGCTGATCAGACACCAATAGCAAAGCACCAGCCGGAATCTCGTTATAGAAGGCCGTGGAAAATATGGTAGCCGTTTCCATATCAATTGCCATCGCGCGGATTTTGCGCAGGTACTCCTTAAAGTTTTCGTCCCATTCCCACACCCTGCGGTTGGTGGTGTAAACCGTGCCACTCCAGTAATCTTGGTTGTGGTCGCGAATGGTAGTTGAGATGGCTTTCTGCAGCGCAAACGAGGGCAAGGCTGGCACTTCGGGTGGAAAGTAGTCGTTAGAGGTACCTTCGCCCCGAATGGCAGCAATCGGTAGAATAAAATCACCAATATCATTTTTGCGTTTAAGCCCCCCACATTTGCCCAGAAACAGGCAGGCCTTTGGTTTAATGGCCGTCAGGCAATCCATGATGGTGGCTGCATTGGGGCTGCCCATGCCAAAGTTAATCATGGTGATTCCTCCGGCTGTGGCACTCAACATGGCACGGTCTTCGCCCGCTACAGGCACATCATGCCAATCAGCAAATTTGCGAACGTAATTGTCGAAGTTGGTTAGCAGAATGTATTGGCCAAAACTATCCAGCGATAAGCCGGTGTAGCGCGGCAGCCAGTTTTCAACGATATCTTGTTTGCTCTTCATATCAGAAACCAATTTCTTTGATGTGTGTACGCATTGAACCTCCCTCCGGTTGAGTTAACAACCAAAAAAGAAAATGGAAAAGTATGGATTTTTGATGGGATCCGGAAGAAGTACATCCAGCTCACTCCAGAGGAATGGGTGCGGCAACATTTTATTCACTATTTGATTCGGCAGTTGCAGTATCCGCGGTCATTGTTCCGCGTGGAGGG
>JBIIVI010000222.1:0-6080 GCA_044339555.1 Cyclobacteriaceae bacterium
GATGTGAACACGTGCTCTTTACTGCCCTGGTAGTCGGTGTCTGTGGTGCCCACATAGGTAACCCGGCCGCGAGGAATCGCGAAGATCATGCGGCCATCGGGCACATCAAAATAGATGGCTTGTCGGACGGGTAGCCGGTGATACGGAACCACAACGTGTACGCCTTTGGTAAGGTGTAGTTGTTTGCCTTTTTTGGATTGGTTGCGAGCCCGCAACTCGTCCACCCACGGGCCGGCCGCATTCACAAATGCCGTGGCTGCGATGGTGATGGTTTTATTGGTGATCCGATCCACGGCATTCACAGCCATTAGTTGACCATCGCGGTACTGAAAATCAACAGCTTCCAAATAGTTGGCCAGACAAGCACCTTCTTTAACCGCCTGCTTGGCAATTTCAATGGTGAGCCGCGCATCGTCTGTTCGGTATTCCGCATAGATGGCACCACCCTTCACACTTTCGTCTTTCAACAGTGGCTCGTAGCGCAGCGTTTGCGGACGCGTAAGCATTCTTCGTTGATCTTCGGGTTTCACACCTGCCAGCCAATCGTAAATCTTGAGTCCGATAGACGTGAGCCAATAACCCAATCCTCGCCGTTCATACAACGGCAACAACATTTTTTCCGGCACTACCAGGTGTGGTGCCAGCTTGTGTACGATGGCGCGTTCGCTGCCTACTTCTTTCACCAATGCAAACTCCAGCTGCTTGAGATAGCGCAAGCCACCATGAATCAGTTTCGTAGAACGGCTGCTGGTGCCAAAAGCAAAGTCATCTTTTTCGATCAGGGCTGTTTTCAATCCGCGCGAAGCGGCATCCAACGCAATGCCGGCCCCCGTGATGCCACCACCGATTACGAGCAAATCAAACGAAGTTGTTTGCAATTTTTCAACAAAGTGGGGCCGATCGGAAGCAGAGAAATTCATTGCGGTGGTTTTAATCGACCCAGTTTCTGCAACGTGCTACGGCTTTCTTCCACCCCTGATAAAGCCGCTGCCGAATCTCCGAATCCATGGCCGGTGTAAACGTGCGTTGAATGCGTCTGTTTTTCAGGATTGTTTCCTTTTTCCAGAGTCCCACCTGAATGCCGGCCAGATAAGCGGCACCCAACGCTGTGGATTCAATCACCTCGGGGCGTTCAACACTTGTATCGAGAATATCGGCCTGAAATTGCATGAGCACGTTATTGGCGCTCGCGCCACCGTCCACCTTCAGCCTTGAGAGCCGCAAGCCTGCATCTTCTTCCATCGCGTTCAAAATGTCTTTGGTTTGATACGCCATCGACTCGAGCGTTGCTTTGATCACGTGATCTTTACCGGTGTCGCGGGTAAGGCCAAATATGGCTCCACGTGCATACATATCCCAATAAGGAGCGCCCAATCCCGCGAAGGCAGGCACGACATATACTTCGTTCGAACCCAACGCTTTGGCAGCAAAATATTCTGAGTCTTTCGATTGATCGATCAGGTGCATACTATCGCGCAACCATTGTATGGCAGCGCCTGCAATAAACACACTGCCCTCCAGTGCATATTCAACCCGGCCGTCAAGTCCCCAGGCAATGGTTGTAATCAAACCGCTTTTTGAATACTGAAGCTGGGTGCCGGTGTTCATCAGCATAAAGCAGCCTGTGCCATACGTGTTCTTCGCCATGCCGGGCTCAAAACACGCTTGCCCAAACAAGGCCGCTTGTTGGTCGCCAGCAACACCTGTAATTGGAATCTCCACCCCATCATACAGCCATGACCCAAAATGAGCAGCCGAAGGTTTCACCTCCGGAAGCAAGCTGGTGGGGATGTTTAGTTCACGCAACATCCGTTCGTCCCACATCAGGCGTCGGATATCAAACAACATGGTGCGCGAAGCATTCGAGTAATCCGTAACGTGCTGCTTTCCCTGCGTCAATTTCCAAATAAGCCAGGAGTCGATCGTACCAAACGCCAGTTCCCCGCGTGTTGCTCTTTCCTTTGCTCCGGGCACTTCATTTAAGATCCAATGAATTTTAGTCGCGGAAAAGTAAGAGTCAATCACCAGGCCCGTGGTTTGGCGCACGTGATCGGTCAAGCCTTTGCTTTTGAGAGATTCGCAGATGGGTGCCGTGCGTTTGTCCTGCCACACAATGGCATGATAGATTGGCTCACCCGTTTCGCGATCCCAAACGACTGTTGTTTCGCGTTGGTTGGTGATGCCGATAGCAGCAATATCGCGGGCCGGGATGTTGTTTTCGACAATTACCTTCAGCAAAACGCCTACCTGCGACTTCCAGATTTCGTTAGCATCGTGTTCTACCCAACCCGACTGTGGAAAAATCTGACGGAACTCTTGCTGCGCGATGCCCTTGATCGCCCCCTGTTCATCGAACAGCACCGCCCGCGAACTGGTGGTGCCTTGATCAAGCGAAATAATATACTTCATGAATAGAGAAGACTAAAAATCCAAACCGCCAACGCCCCACCTGCCATCGGCCCAACAACGGGTATCCACGCATAGCCCCAATCGGACGAAGCCTTGCCATGAATGGGCAGCAGTGCGTGGGCAATTCGTGGACCCAGATCGCGCGCGGGGTTAATCGCAAAACCGGTGGTGCCGCCAAGACCCAGGCCAATCACCATAATCAACAATCCTACTACAATGGGACTGAGCCCTTGTGTGAACTCGTTGGTGCCAATAAACAAGAGACCCAACACCAATACACACGTTGCCAACATCTCGCTCATGAAGTTCGCTGCGGTGTTTCGAATAGCCGGGGCTGTACAAAAAACTGCGCGCTTAGCCGCTCCATCCGGCGTGCCACGCCAGTGCGGCAAGTAGTGAAGCCATACGAGTACCGCACCGACAAACGCACCCGCCAACTGAGCAGCGAGGTAGCCTGGTACGCTACTGATTGCAAAATCACCTTTCAGCGCGAAGGCAACCGTAACAGCGGGGTTGAGGTGCGCCCCGCTGAATGCGCCTACCGCATATATTGCGAGCGTTACCGCCAGACCCCAGGTAAAACAGATGGTTAACCAGCCGGGGTTTTCGGACTTGCTACCGCGCAACAAGGCTCCGGCAACAATTCCATTGCCCAACAAAATCACAAGTAAAGTTCCAAAGAACTCTGCCAAATAAGGATTCATAATTAATGTCCGGTTGAGGATAAGGGTATTTCTTGAGATGTGGATTCAATTTTTGATCAGCAGAGTAGCCGCGGCCGCGATCAACAACAACACGCCCGCAAACAAAACTGCATGGCTGCTATTGTTGGCCAGCAGGTACTTCATCACAAACCCAAACGAAAGAGTTTGCAAAATCATGGGTACTACAATCATCATGTTGATAATGCCCATGTAAACTCCGTAACGTTCTTTCGGAATGTTGCCTACCACCAGCAGGTACGGAATCCCCATCATGCTTGCCCAGCCGATACCAAAACCGGTAATAGCGGGAAATAACAAATACTTGTTTTCAATTAGCGGAAACACCAACAGCCCCACCCCGGCCAACAAAAGGCAACCGAAGTGAACGATTTTCGGGGAGGACTTTCGAACAAACCACACGAGCGCGAAGGCAGTACCAAAGGTGACGATATTGTACCAACCGTTTACCAAACCAGTCCAACTCACGGCCGCCTCATAGCCAGCTGGATCGCTGACAGGCGTGGCTTTCCAGACCGACAGCGCCACGCTCTTGGAGGCATTCTGCCAATAGCAAAAAAGCGCGTACCACTGAAAAAGATATACCAGTGCGAGTTGCCACATCACTTTTGGCATTTCGATAATGGCTTCCATGATTTCGATGTTCTGCGCGAAGGCAAGTCTCGTAACCCGATAGGACTTCAGGCCGTGAATAACACGGCTCAAAAGTGGTCGGTATATCAGTGCGGGAATCGCCATCACAAACAAAAAGGCATAGGCAATGAGCGAGGTAGCCACGGATACAAAAAATTGTACCACCAGCGCGGGCTGCCCCTCATTCTTTTGATTGATTTTTTTGATCTCATCTTCCGTTGGCGGGATTTCTGGTGTGGTGTGCATGCTCCACCAAATAGTGCCGATGGAACAAACCGCGCCCAGAAAAAATGACCCGAACACCCAATTTGGAATGGCGCCGGTTTTGCCTACAATTATCAGCGGAAAAGCGAACAGCGAAACGTTGGCAAGTGTTTGTCCCAAACCGGTAAAAAAACTTTGTGTTTGAAACCCCACGGGTCGTTGTGCATCGTTCAGTTTGTCGGCAATAAACGCCCGGTAAGGCTCCATGGCAGTGTTGTTGCCCGCGTCCAGAATCCAAAGCAGTCCCGCGGCCATCCACAGCGCACTACTAAACGGATAGAGAAACAAGCAAAGGGAGCACAAGATAGCACCAATAAAAAAGTAGGGCTTACGCCTGCCAAACCGCGGACTCCAGGTTTTGTCGCTCAGTGCACCAATAATAGGTTGAATCAACAACCCGGTCATAGGCCCGGCCAAATTCAAGATGGGGATTTCGTCCGGGCTGGCGCCCAAAAAATCGTAGATCGGGTTAACAGCACTTTGTTGTAGGCCAAAGCTGTATTGAATGCCAAAGAAGCCCACGTTCATATTGATGATCTGCGAGAACGTGAGGTGCGGTTTGGTTGAATTCATGCGCGAAGTAAGCGAGTAAGTTAAACAGCCCCGGCCGCTCCCGCAAGACACCCGAAGTAACAATTATTAACGCATGGGCGGCAGGTACACCCAGCGGTTTTTGAACTACCTTTCGCTTTCTGATTGAAGTCTTGTCGCTAAATGAAAGTTTTCTTACTGGTTGTTCTTGTGTTGTTTGTTCATCGTCTTTTCGGGCAAGATGTCTGGGCCGTTTCGATTACGATCGTGGGCGATTCCACTAAAAAATCGTTTAACGAAAAAGTAATTGTAACCGGGGTGGTGCGCGACCAGAACAACCAACCCATTGAAGGCGCTACCCTTTCGGTGGATGGCATGAAATTTTTTGATCACACCGATGAATATGGCAAGTACGTGTTGGAATTATTGCCCGGGCTTTATCGATTAGTGATCCGCCATATCGGGATGATCCCGCAGTATCAGCGAATCCGGGTGTACGGCACGGCATTACTGAACTTCTCCATGCAAGAGGGCACACAAAATCTTGAAGAATTGGTGGTAACCTCCCGACCACTGGACGCGAATGTAACCGATGCACTCAGCGGGCTTACCAAGTTAAACGTAGCCGAGATCAAACTGATTCCGGCCTTTTTTGGTGAGGTGGATGTGATCAAAAGTATTCAGGCGTTGCCAGGAGTAACTTCCGTGGGCGAAGGTAGTCCGGGCTTTAACGTGCGCGGTGGGCGAGTAGATCAGAACCTCATTCTCTGGAACGGCGCGCCCGTGTTTAACGCCTCGCACGCACTCGGCTTTCTGTCGGCTTTCAATCAAGACATCGTGAAAGACTTCACGCTTTACAAAGGTAATGTGCCTGCCCAGTTTGGGGGCCGCGCATCTTCGGTGTTGGAGATCAACAGCCGCACGGGCGATTGGGAAAAATGGAAGGCGCAAGGTGGAATTGGTTTGGCTGCCTCAAGACTTACGGTAGAAGGCCCGTTAAAGTCAGGTAAGACTTCGTTAATTATCGGGGGCCGGTTTTCACACGCCAATTGGTTACTGAACCGCGTCCGCGACCCGGATGTGCGCAGAAGCCGTTTGTCGTTTTCTGATTTCAACGCATCCATTGCTCATCGTTTCACCGATAACAGTTCGATGCGGGTTTCCTATTACAACAGTTTCGATTCGTTTCAGTTTTCGCAGCAGTTTGCATTCGATTGGGCCAATCATCTGGTAAATGCAGAGTGGACAGCTTTGGCTGATCGCAAGGTGTCACCCACGACTTCCATTTCATACGGTCGATACAACAGCAAATTGATCGATCCTTCCGGAGTGGATGCCAGTACGGTGTCGAACCGCATCAACTATTTGCAAGTGCGCGAAACCGTGAACTACCTGGCCTCCGAACAGCATACACTGACGGGCGGGCTGGAAGGTATCGCGTACGTGCCTTTGGATGATGTGCGACAACCGCTAAACCCGAACTCGTTGGTGGAAGCAAAGCGAATTGGCAAAAACCGTGGC
>JBIIVI010000223.1:0-6070 GCA_044339555.1 Cyclobacteriaceae bacterium
GGGCGTTAATGGAAGACCAGCAATTGAGTTTGCAAAAGATGGAGATAAATGGTTCGGCTTTGCGACAGGTACAAATAGTAATATTTTGTACCGCCTGGAGTTTGGAAATGGCCCAAGTCAACCTCCGACGCTTACGGAAAATTTAGGAACACTGTCGGGTAGATTAGATGGGCCAAGTCAAATCCGGATCATAAATGAGAACGGGCTTTGGTATGGCTTTGTGATCAATACACCGCGAAACGAAATATTGAAACTTGAGTTTGGTGATAAGCTTTCAAATCCCTGCACAGCATCGGTATTGATAAATAACATTGGTAGTGTTAACGCGGGCCTTGCACTGGGCAAAGATCCGATTCATGGATGGACATGTGTGATTTCGTCACAGGCGTTAAACAATTTTTCGATAGTTAGACTAGGTAACAATTTGGTGGCTCCAGCGGCGGCTGATATCATTTCTTCGGCTAGCGTGTCAAATCCAAACAATTTGGGAGATATTGATCTTGTATATGTTTGTGGTTCATGGATCGGATTTGCTGATAATCTTGGCAACGGCAATATTTACCGGTTGGAATTTGGGAGTAGCCTTTTTTCTGCACCAGTCATTACGCAGATTGTCTCAATTCCTGCTGTCAACCCAGGTCGGTTGAGGATAGTGAAAGATGGCGAGGATTTTTTTTTGCTTGTTGTTGATTTAGCAGGAACGGTTACAAAATTGAGATTCGGCACGGATTTTTTATCACCACCAGATGTGGTTCAAGAGGGAAGTATCGGAGGAATTTTACCTGCAAATGTTTATGGAATCGGGGTCGCAAAGGATAACTCAAACTGGGCGGTTCATGTGATAAATGCTTCAAACGGCAGCGTCTACCAGATCGACTACCTTGATAATTGCCCGGCGGTGCCCAAAACATCAACTGTTCCTAAACCAGAAGTTCGATTTGGTGCGGCCGGAGCGTATCATGTGACACTCGAAAAGGAAAGTTCGACAGGTGTGAACACAAAGAGCAAACTTATTCAGATTTCAACGAACGAATCACCGGATATAGAATTTACTACACAAAACATTTGTGTTAATCGCGATGTTGATTTTTTCACTGAAAGTACGTCAACGAGTATAGCTGATTACTTTTGGGAATTTGGTGATACAAATTCCTCCACACAAAAGAACCCATTGCATTCCTATTTAAGTATAGGGACCTATCAAGTTACTTTACGTATTGTCGCGTCCAATGGGTGCAACAATTACACTGAAAAGATGATTGAGATTTATGAACAACCGGTGTCATCATTTAGTATTCCGCTTGGCATAATCTGCACGAACAGGGAATTCATTTTCACGAATACTACACCCGATAACTTTGATGGCAACCTAACCTATCAGTGGTTTATTGGCCAAAATTCGGTTTCAAATCAACGGGATCTCAAACTCTCTTTTACTAACGGCGGCAGTAAAGAGATTAAACTAGTTGCGGCCATCCCCGGCTGTTCCTCTGAATTCGTTCAAACCATTCGCAATGTGGGCGAAGGCCCGGTGGTGAATTTTGACATTTCGGGGAAATGCGTAGGTGAGCCAATCTCGTTTAACAACCAAAGCACAGGTGATATTGCGGGTTACGAATGGAGTTTAGGTACAACCGCAAGTACGGAATTGAGTCCCACAATCAGTTTCCCGAGTGCGGGAAGCTACAACACTAGCCTAAAAGCCACTGGCACTAACGGCTGCATTAGCGAAATAACGAAACCACTTGTTATTTACTCCAAACCCACGCCAAACTTCTCCCTGGCGCTTCCTCCGTTTTCTTGTTCTGGTTCGCCTTCGCAGTTTACAGATACCACCCCCGCGCTTACCGATAGCAACCTTGCTGCTTGGGCATGGAGTTTCGGTGCAGGGTCGGCCGTGAGCACGCAACAAAATCCTACGTTCACGTACACCCAGGCAGGTAGTTATAACGTTGAGCTTACGGTTACTTCCGATCAGGGCTGCGCAGGGACGATACAAAACCCCATCACGATTTTGCAAAGTCCAACGGTTGATTTTACCAACGGCCCGGCCTGTAGGAATCAGGCTACCCAGTTTACGGCGTCTACAACGGCTTCAATCAAATCCTATCAATGGACGATCGGGGCTAATACCTACACGGTTGCCAACCCAACCCATGTGTTTGGTGTGCCGGGGGTGAACAACGTGCAACTTCGCGTGGTTGCCCAAAACGATTGTGTAGCTTCTATCTCCAAAACAATTCAAGTGCCGGTTGAATTGATACCCAACTTTTCGGTGGCCAACGCCTGTGCCGGACAAACGATCACACTTACCAATATCACCAGCACTCCCAACGATCCTGTACGAGCTATTCAGTGGTTGATTAACAACCAGCCCCGGCAAGGTTCTCCGGTAAGCCAACAATTTGCCAACCCCGGAACATACCCGGTGCGCCTGCAGTTGACGGGTGAATCAGGCTGTAGTTATGTGCTTAATCGAGACCTAGTCATCCACCCAACGCCGCGTGCTGCGTTTACCATTTCCGATGATGCGGGCCCACCTCCGTTCCGGGTGGCATTTACAAACAACTCTCAAGGAGCGAACACCTACGTATGGCGTTTTAACGATGGCAGTGGTGGTTCCAGCACGAGTACGAACCCGGAGTTTACATTCAATGCACTGGGTACGTACGGGGTTGATTTGGTTGCGTTTAATGCGTTCAATTGCTCCGATCAAATCACCCAGCAAGTGCGGGTGGTAACCCCTTTGCCCGATCTCGAGATGCTCGATTACCGGGTCGTGCAAGATCCTGCCACCAAGCTCTGGGTCAACCAAATCGATATCAAGAACAACAGTAACTACACCATTCTGGAAACGCCGCTGTTGCTAAATCTGGGCGTGGGCATAACGTTTCGTGAGTTGGTGCGCGAAGAATGGCGCCCCGGCGTGGTTAGAACGGTTACGCTCCAAAACCAACTTCAAAGCAATCAACCACTTTCGTTTGCGTGTGCGGAACTTGCACTACCTGGCGACTTGCAGCCTGCGAATAACAAGATCTGCGTAGCGTTGGGCGAGTCAACCATCTGGTTGGCACCCTATCCCAACCCGGCTAACCAGTTTATCACGGTTCCACTCATTTCACAAACAAATGAACCGGTTACCATCCGACTCATTCATGCAACAGGAGCAGTTGCTTACGAAAAAGTGGTTGACCGCGGCGAAGCCGGACTGCGCGAATGGACGCTTTCCGTAGCCAGCCTTGCCAACGGAATCTATACCCTGGTGGTGCAAACCAAAGATGGCGAACGGACTTCAAGGGTTTTGATTAACCGATAGGCCTTTTAACTTCGCATTTTTTAGTTAACTTTCTTACCCAACCCCATATCCATGAAAATGAAATTAGACGGCACCGACCGTAAAATACTCGACATACTTCAGGCCAACTCAAACATCACCAATGCCCAATTGGCTCAGGAGATTGGCCTCTCGCCCGCACCTACTTTGGAGCGTGTTAAAAAACTTGAGCAGTCCGGAATCATCAAAAGCTATCACGCGCTCATTGATCATGCCAGCGTTGGCCTGGGCGTTAGCACGTTTGTGATGGTCTCGTTGAAGGGGCACAACAAAGAGAATATCGATCGGTTCATGAATGCGATTTCAGTAATTCCGGAAATTGTGGAATGTCACCATGTCACCGGTCAGGCCGACTTCATTCTGAAAATCATCTGTGCTGATATCCCTGCCTATCAGAAGTTGATGTTGGAAAAAGTCTCCAATGTTGATGTGGTGGACAACATGCAGTCGATGGTGATCTTGTCGACCTTTAAAGACAGCAAAGTAGTGCCGCTTCCATGAAATCGGTAGATTCGGTACAAGTACTAGAGACTACCCAGGTCAACCAAAAAATCAAACGGATGGCCTACGAAATCTATGAACAGCATTTCGGAGACAAAACGTTGGTGCTGGCCGGCATCAACGGCCAGGGTTTCGTTCTAGCCAAAACCTTGGCCAAAACCCTGAAAGAAATCTCGGAACTGGAGGTGGAGGTGATTGAAGTTCAGATCGACAAGCAAAATCCGGATCCCGCCGAAGTACGCATTGCGGACACCGACTTCAAATTCAAAAAAAAACCTGTCGTGATTGTGGACGATGTGCTGAACACAGGCAAGACGTTGCTCTATGCATCTCAGTTGTTTTTGAATCCGCTTATTCCGTCTGTAGAGATTGCCGTGTTGGTAAACCGAAGCCAGACCCGTTTTCCTGTTTATCCGCGGTTCACAGGCTATGATCTGGCTACCACACTCAACGATCATGTGCGCGTGGTACTCGGCAAACAGGCTTCGGTTTTTCTCGAGTAACGCTACCTGCATGTCTGGCCCTTCAACAGAAATCAAGAAAATAACCACCCACCAACTTCAGGCAATGAAGAGCCGGGGGGAGAGAATTGCCATGCTTACAGCCTATGATTTTTCGATGGCAAAGATCATTGACGCGGCCGGCATGGACATTATTCTCGTGGGCGATTCGGCATCGAATGTCATGGCCGGCAATGAAACCACGTTGCCTATAACTTTAGACCAGATGATCTACCATGCTACTTCGGTGGTACGGGCCGTAAGGCGGGCGCTGGTGGTAGTGGATATCCCGTTTGGGTACTACCAGGGCAGCAGCGGTGAAGCGTTGCGTTCTGCGATTCGGATCATGAAAGAGTCCGGTGCCCATGCGGTAAAGTTGGAAGGGGGCAGTGAAATCAAAGACTCGGTGCTGCGAATTCTAAGTGCCGGTGTGCCCGTGATGGGGCACTTGGGCCTGACACCCCAATCCATTTTTAAGTTCGGAACGTACTCCGTTCGCGCCAAAGAAGAAGAAGAATCCAGGAAATTGTTGGAAGATGCTCAACTGCTGGAGGCGTGTGGTTGCTTCGGATTAGTGCTCGAAAAGATTCCGGCCGCGCTCGGCAAACAAGTAGCAAAAGCATTACAAATTCCGGTCATCGGAATAGGGGCAGGTCCAGAAGTAGATGGCCAGGTTTTGGTGATGCAGGATATGCTCGGGGTAAACAACGATTTTAAGCCGCGCTTCCTTCGCAAGTATGCCGATCTTCACCAGGTCATCACGCAATCGGTGCAGACCTACATTCGCGATGTAAAGACCAACGAATTCCCCAATTCGGCTGAAGCTTATTAGGTATATTTTGACTAATAAATCGGGTCAAAAGACTTGTTTTCTTTTTAAAAAGCTAAACAAAATCTATTTTGCAGGTACTAACCCACACCTATGGCTGCACAACGCATTACCATTGCCAACGGCAAACTCCAAGTTCCGGCTCACCCCATAATCCCGTTTATTGAGGGCGATGGTACCGGGGTAGACATTTGGCCCGCCTCGCGGCTGGTGTTTGATGCCGCCATCCAAAAAGCCTACGGCTCGTCTCGGCAAGTGGAATGGAAAGAAGTTCTTGCCGGTGAAAAATCATTTAACCTCACCGGCAATTGGCTGCCGGATGAAACGCTTCATGCGTTTCGTGAATATTTAGTTGGAATCAAGGGACCGCTTACAACACCTGTTGGGGGTGGCATACGATCGCTGAACGTGGCACTTCGCCAGGAACTTGATCTGTATGTGTGCTTGCGCCCTGTGCGGTGGTTCGAAGGTGTGCCTTCGCCAGTCCGGGAGCCGAAGAAAACGGACATGGTTATCTTCCGCGAAAATACGGAGGACATCTATGCGGGCATTGAGTTTCAACAAGGCTCTGAGGACAACAAGAAGTTCATGACGTTCCTGAAAGAGACGTTCCCGAAGCAGTATAAAAAAATCCGTTTTCCCGAAACGTCAGGCATTGGCATCAAGCCGATTTCGGTGGAGGGCACTGAGCGGCTCACACGCGCCGCGATCGAATATGCGCTCATCCATAAAAAGCCCAGTGTCACCATCGTTCATAAAGGAAACATCATGAAGTTTACGTCGGGTGGGTTTCGTGATTGGAGTTACGAGCTCGCGAAGCGTGAGTTTGGTGCAGTGGATCTGGATGGTGGTCCGTGGCAGGTGATTGAAAAAAATGGTCACCGGTTGATCGTGAAGGATGCTATC
>JBIIVI010000007.1:0-28898 GCA_044339555.1 Cyclobacteriaceae bacterium
ATAGGCGAAACAATGTTGCAAGCCCTCAAGAAATAGCTGGTGCCTTTAAAAAGCAGTTCTGAATTCTCGTTCTAAGTAGTGATTCAGGTGGTGGAGGATTGAGAACACCTCAATCTTTTCTGGTTGAGCGTCAATATCGTCCTCTGCATATAGAACTTCTGCAAACACGTCTCGGATCATGTACAAGAAAACCTTGCGACCATGAGTAGAGCGTGAGCCAAGCAGAATACCGCGCTCGCGAATTTCTTTAAGTTTTTTACCCTCGGAGAAGTGCTTAAATGTGAGCCTGAAAAACATTTTCTGGTTTTTTGTCGTGATTACAACGGCAAAGAAAAGCCATTGTACAAGGCAGATAAAATGCCACTGATTTCTGCCAGCTAAGGATGCAACTAGAAATGTTCAAAACGTTGAGGAAACCGCAGAATTCCGAAAAACCTTACTGTTGATTTGAAAGTGTACAACCGTTTGCGATGCATTTTTCAGGGCGCCAATACGCAAAAAACTGATTTTTCCGACTTTACCTTGCAGCCCAAGGAAATCGTTACAGCAGTTCGTTTGCGAGGTTGGCTAACTCCGAACGCTCTCCTTTTTCCAGTGTGATATGGGCGTATAACTCATGATCTTTTAGTCGATCGATTAAGTAGGAAAGCCCGTTACTCTGCGAATCTAGATAGGGGGTGTCTATCTGGTAAATGTCACCGGTAAAAATGATTTTGGTGTTTTCGCCCGCCCGCGTGATGATTGTTTTCACTTCGTGCGGCGTGAGATTTTGAGCTTCGTCCACAATGAAACAGATGTTCGACAAACTGCGGCCGCGGATGTACGCCAAGGGTGTAATCACCAGTTTTTCGTTTTGAACCATCTCTGTGATTTTCGAGTACTCTTTGTCGGATTCGCTGTACTGGTTCTGGATGAATTTCAAGTTATCCCAAAGCGGCTCCATATAAGGATTCAATTTAGACTTGATGTCGCCCGGTAAGTAGCCAATGTCTTTGTTACTGAGCGGCACAATCGGGCGAGCCAGATAGATTTGTTTGAATTCGCGCTTTTGTTCTAAGGCGGCCGCAAGGGCAATTAGCGTTTTACCGGTGCCTGCAACACCCTGCATGGAAACCAGTTTTATTTCCGGTTTTAGTACGGCATGAATAGCAAATGCTTGCTCGGCATTGCGCGGTTTAATTCCATAAGCAGTTCGTTTTTCCACCTGTTCTACCATGCCGTTGGCGGAATTGTAAAACGCCAACACCGACTTTTTTCCACTCTTTAAAATATAGTAGTGGTTCTTCATTGGCTTGTCTTTACCCAATACTTCCGTGGGCGGACAGTACCCTTTGTCGTATAGCAGATTGATCGCATCAGGGTCGGCCTCCTCCACTACGGTACGTCCGGTGTGTAAGGAGTTAATGTTTTGAATCTTGCCGGTGGTGTAGTCTTCGGCTTGCAGACCTAACGCTTTGGCTTTTAGGCGCAGGTTAATGTCTTTGCTAACGAGAATTACCTTTCGCCCCGTTTCTTCTTTTTGTAAATGCAAGGCGCTGTTAAGAATCCGGTGATCGGGCTTGTCTTCGTTGTAGACTTTGTTCGCATCCACCTGGCCATTTCCGCCAGTATCCATGATCACCTTAAAATTGCCTTTGCCTTTTCCGTTAATCGGATTCCACCGATGCAGCATTTGGTCTTTCGCAAGTTTGTCGATCAGGCGAATGAATTCGCGGGCCTCAAAATTTTTCGTGTCGTTTCCCTTCTTGAAGTTATCTAACTCCTCCAATACCGTAATCGGGATTCCGATATCATGCTCATCGAAATTGAGAATGGAGTTATGCTCGTAAATAATAACGGACGTGTCAAGTACAAAAATCTTTTTGTCTTTTTGCTTAGTGGTTTTACTCATGACTAACAAAAGCGTGGTTTAAAAAAGGGCAAAAAAAGAGAAGACACGAAATGTACAACTGATGTGAATCGCAATTGTATCAAAACGTGTCTTCCCAATTCCTTGTACGGTTGGATAAAACTACGCAACGCGTTCGTGCAAGGCAAGGAATCAATAATAAACTTTTGTTATTTGCTTACGCGTGATTTGTTAGACACGCGCATACATATCACCCTTTTCATGTGGGGTAATCCGAAGGATGTTGGCCAGCACCAGCTTCACCAACTTGGCAGCGGCCTCCTTTCGGGGAATGGCTGCCAACGCGCAAAAGGCACTTAAAGTAATGCTTGAATGCGCAGTGAGATAAGTGAATAATTTGCTCTCCGCCTCGCCAAATGTAAAATGGATATCGCGCTTCCATTTCGCAAGTCGAACGATCTCACACATTTCATCACTCGCTTTCATGCTTTGGTCTTGGTAGCGCACAAAGCAATCACGCTTTCCATTGGGGTACACAAAAAACACAGGCCGGTGCGGATGGGGCTTCACCTCCAATCGAACGATGAATTTCTTTTGGTTCAACGCCAGAATCTCGCTGGTAACAGCTATTCGTGGCGATACCTGCCGTTGCAGCACTTTTCTAACTTCCAGAATTTCTTCTTCAGGATAACGTACTCCCGGTAGCGTTCCATCATCATCCACCCCGATCAGTAATGTGCCTCCTTGTGTATTGGCAAACGCAATGAGTTCTCGTGCTACTTTATCGGGGTAGGCTACCTTCCGCTTAAACTCTAATTGCAACCCCTCGCCTTTAGCCACTAGCAGGCGAAGTTGCGCCAATGCGCTAACATTTGGTGTGAGCGCCTCGGCTCGCAGTTTCATGCAAGCCTATCTTTTGCCGCGCGGTCTCGGCTCATCATCCTCGCCCTCATTTTCGTCTCCGTCCACATCGCCAGGAGTGGGCATTGTAAACATGGAACTTAGCAGGTCTTTAAACTGCAGGCCTCGCACCAGATTGTGTTTGCTAATCATACTGAACTCCGCCAGTCCGTGAAGCGCAAACTCCATTAAAAACAAGTGGGTAGAACTATCTGTATTGTGCTGAAATTCCTGTACCAGTTCGTGCAGGCCCGGAACTTTGCGCAGGGCATCTTCATATTCCGCTTGGGTACAATCGTTCAGAACATCTACGGCATTCCCGGCCCCAAACCAGTCGGTTATCTTTTTGTACGGACTTTTTTCTTTTTGCTTTCGGAATTTTTCCGGATCGGGGAAATAGCTTACAAATTGCGAACGAACCGCTTTGCCCATGAGGTTGTGGGCCACAATGGTGGGACCTTCCTGCTCGCCTTCATACACCAGTTCTACCTTGCCGGTGATGGCGGGAACCACCCCAATGAAATCCGCTACACGGAGGAAAGTAATTTTTTCGTTGTTCAAGAGAGCTCTGCGCTCGGCCGCTGCCACCAGATTTTCATAGGCGGAAATAGTGAGGCGAGCAGAAACACCGCTTTTTGCGTCTACCAATTCGCTCTTGCGTGCTTCAAAGGCGATTTGTTCAACCAGATCTTTCGCCAACTCAACCGGCATCACGCGGGTTTTTTGCTCCGCGCGAATTTGGGCTTCTTGTTGGGTGATGCGCTTCCCAATCTCAAGCGTTTTGGGATAATGCGTAATGATCTGGCTATCGATTCGATCTTTCAACGGGGTAATGATCGATCCGCGGTTGGTGTAGTCTTCCGGATTGGCTGTAAACACGAATTGAAGATCCAAGAGAAGCCGAAGTTTAAAACCCCGGATTTGGATATCGCCCTCCTGTAGAATATTGAAGAGCGCTACTTGAATCCGGGCTTGCAGATCAGGAAGTTCGTTGATTACAAAAATGCAACGATGCGACCGCGGAATGAGCCCAAAGTGGATAACGCGCTCGTCTGAGTAAGGCAGCTTGAGCGAGGCGGCTTTGATCGGGTCTACATCACCAATTAAATCAGCAATCGAAACATCAGGAGTGGCCAGCTTTTCGGTATAGCGATCCTCGCGATACAGCCAACTGATCGGGGTATCATCTTTCATTTCGGCAATGCGGTCGCGACCAAAACGTGAAATCGGGTGGAGGGGATCATCGTTCAATTCTGAACCCTCGATAATGGGAATGTATTCGTCCAGCAGGTGTACCATCATCCGCGCGAGCCGGGTCTTTGCCTGACCGCGCAACCCCAGAAGATTAATGTCATGGCCGGCCAACAACGCGCGCTCGAGATCTGGAATCACGGTTTCTTCATATCCCCAGATTCCCTCAAAAACATTCTCCTTGTTTTTCCATTTCGCGATCAGGTTGTTGCGAATTTCTTCTTTGATAGATCTATGGTGGTAGCCGGCTCCTTTCAACTGAGCGAGCGTTTTTATTTTCTGGTGGTCTTTCATTAGAGCGTTTTTCTTCGGTTGCGTTTAAAATCTTCGAATACCAAATTCCCGAGACCTTGCAAGCCGCTGTAATATGCATTGCCGTTATTGGCTTTGGTAAACTCGCGAACGAACGCCTTCAGGTAGGGATCGCTGGCAATCATGAAGGTGGTAACCGGAATTTTTATTCTTCTTAGCTGGCCGGCCAGCGTCAGGGTTTTGTTCAGGATTTTTGGATCGAGGCCAAAGCTGTTTTTATAATACTTGATGCCTTGCTTGATGCAGGTTGGTTTGCCATCTGTGATCATAAAAATCTGCTTGTTGGCGTTTTTGCGTCTGCGAAGTAAATCCATAGCCAACTCCAAACCGGCCACGGTATTGGTATGGTAAGGCCCTACTTCCAGATAGGGTAAGTCTTTGATAGCCACCGGCCAAGCGTCATCCCCAAACACCAAAATATCCAGCGTGTCCTTCGGGTATTTTTTTGTGATTAGCTCTGCCAACGCCATGGCCACTTTTTTGGCGGGTGTGATGCGATCTTCGCCATATAGGATCATCGAGTGCGAAATATCAATCATCAATACCGTGCTGGTTTGCGTTTTATACTCGCTGTCCAGCACCTCCAGGTCGTTTTCCGTCATTTGGAAATCATCTAACCCGTGGTGGATCTGGGCATTACGAAGGGAATCGGTGATCGAAATTTGTTCCAGGGTATCTCCAAACTCGTATTCTCTGCGATCGGTGGTGGCTTCATCGCCCCGTCCGGGTTGCGGTGTTTTGTGGTCGCCTCCCTTTGCTTTCTTTAGCTTGCCGAAAATTTCTTCCAATGCGCTTTGGCGTAGTCGCTGTTCGCTTTTAGCGTTCAATTGAAAGTTTCCGGATGCGGGGTCTTCGGTGATGTAACCGTTTTTCTTCAAATCTTCGATGAAATCGCCCATCCCGTAGTTTTCATTGGTAATTTTGTGTTGCCGATCTACCTCGGTCATCCACTGCAACGCTTCCGAAATGTTGCCGGAGGTAATCAACGCCAGTTGCATGAAGATCTTTAGCAGTCTTTCGAAATCCGACTGGGCAGCCGAGGGGGGTGGAAAAAATCGCGTAAAGCGGTGACCTATCATGCACTAAAGATATACAGTACGAGTTACTGAAAGCAGAACCCGGTGGCAAAGAATTCTGTTCAGATCGTTCACAGGTTTATTTTAGACAGGGTTGTGCGATCAGAAAACGCGCGTAAGGTTTTGCTCTCAAAAGAATAATCCGGCCGCTAAACTGGCTCTAGGTTTGCAACGTTAATGAACGAAAAAGATTCTGATCGTATGAAAAAAGTACTGTTTATGTTGGTGTTGGTGGGATTGGTTGCCTCGAGTTGTGCAAACTATACATGCCCTACTTACTCAAAGGCAAAGCCGGTAGCTCCTAAGGCCCACCGGATTTAGGTACCTGCGTTTTTTTACGCCCTGGCGGATGTATTTTTTGACATCGTTCCGTAGATGTAGTCCCACAGCGGACTGCTCACTCCAAATACCATTTTCCCATTTTTGTAGTGGTGAAGACTGTGGTTGACCCACAACACACGGAAGAAATTCTTGGGGGGCGCATAGGCATGCACCATATAGTGTACCCCGAGGTATAGGCTGTACCCTACAATGAAACCAGCGGTAAACGAAAAAGCAAAGTCGCCCATGATCAAGCTAAACACTCCCAGTAAAATGGTTGCAATGGTTACGCTCATTACCGGGGGCATGGCAAGCCGTTCTTTATCCTTGGGATATTCGTGGTGTACTCCGTGAATCGTATACTGAAACTTGGCACGTTTAGCAGTGGTGCCCGGGATGTGAAAGACAAACCGATGCACATTGTATTCCACCCATGAAAAGACCAGCCACCCGGCAAAAAACAGTGCTGTGGTGCCGATTACCGATACCTGCGTGGTGGATACGCTCCAACTCAACAAGATGCTGGCGTAGAAAAAAAAGACAATCAGGGGCACCGCAATGTGAGTGCGGGTAAGTTTTTCAAGTACTGGATTTTTGAATAGTCGTTTGGTGCCCTTACTCTGCGGTTTGATTTCGAGTGTTTCCATAATCAACAATTCAGCATCACCGGGTGTACAAATTTATTTTGATTGTTTACAACGAGCAAGTCTCGATTAAAGATTTGGCTGGGGCAATAATTTTTGATTTCTGATTTTGGTATAGAAGGCTTCGTAGAGTGGGAGGATGTTGGAGATATCGAATTCTTTTGCCCGCTTCAACGCGTTTTCTTTGAACATGGGCAAGTTCGTTTTATCCAGCACAAAAAGGGCTTTTCGCGTCATATCCTCCACATCGCCCACATCGCTCAAAAATCCGGTTACGCCCTGAATATTCAATTCTGGTATTCCACCGGTGTTGGAGGAGATAACGGGTACTTCGCACGCCATTGCCTCCAGCGCGGATAATCCGAAGCTTTCTTTTTCGGAGGGAAGCAAAAAAAGATCAGCCACGGATAACACTTCTTCCACGGCTTCCAGCTTTCCGAGGAACCTAACGTCCGGTAAGATATCCAACTCCCGGCACTGGAGTTCAGCGGCAGTACGCTCGGGTCCATCTCCGATCATCAACAGCTTGGCCGGCCGCTGCTCGTGGATGTTGTAGAAGATGCGGATCACATCTTGAATGCGTTTCACTTTCCGGAAGTTAGAAATATGCACCACAAGCGATTCGCCATTGGGACAAATCGCTTTCTTAAAATGATCTTTCTTTTGTTTTTTGAATTTCTCCAAATCAATAAAATTGGGGATTACCTCAATTTCTTTTGAGATAGCAAAGAACTCGTACGTTTCCTTGCGCAAGTCGTTGGAAACGGCTGTTACACCATCGGATTGATTGATGCTAAAGGTAACCACTGGCTCGTAGGACGCATCCTTGCCCACGAGGGTGATATCGGTGCCGTGTAGTGTGGTAACCACGGGAATAAAAATTCCTTCGGTTTTAAGAATCTGCTTCGCCATGTACGCCGCAGAAGCATGGGGAATGGCGTAGTGTACGTGCAGCAGGTCGAGTTTCTCATTGCGTACTACGCTTACCATTTTGCTAGCCAGGGCCAGCTCGTAGGGGGGGTATTCAAAAAGCGGGTACGACCGAAATTCTACTTCGTGATAAAACAAGTTTTCGTTCAAAAAATCGAGGCGACTGGGTTGGCTGTAGGTAATAAAGTGCACTTTGTGCCCTTCTTTGGCCAGCGCCTTGCCTAACTCGGTGGCTACCACGCCACTACCACCAAATGTGGGGTAGCATACAATGCCAATGTTGATTGTTTCCACTACTTGTTTTTTTGTTTAACTCCGTTTAGCCGGGTTTAGTTTCGGGTGGTTGGCTGATACCGCGAATAATTGAAGATAGATTGGTAGATCACCTCCTGAATCCTGGGACGAATATTAAGGTTTAATAGTCTAGTGTTGTTCATATCCGGGTGCACCCGATTGGAAAGGAAAACGTACACCAGATCGAAAGCAGGATCCACCCACACGCAAGTACCTGTAAAACCCGTGTGCCCGAAAGTGAGTGGGGAGGCCGCCAGGGCGGTAGGGCTATTCCAGTCGTTCAGCAGCGGTTTGTCCCAACCAAGTCCCCTTCGGCTCGATTCGAACTGGCGATTAGTGAAAAGCGCGATGGTTTCCGGTTTGAAAAACTGGGTGTCGCCATAGGTTCCCTGGTTCAGCCACAGTTGGCCAAGTTTAGCGAGGTCTAATCCGGTGCCAAACAAACCCGCATGGCCCGCTACTCCACCGTGCATGGCTGCGCCCTGATCGTGTACAAAACCAGCTAACAGGCTCTTTCGAAAAAGTTTGTCTTGTTCCGTAGGCGCAATTCGCGCGACCGGGTAGCGCTTGCGTGGCAAGTACCCCAGTGTATTTGCCCCCAGAGGTTCGTACAGATTTTGGTGAAGGAATTCTTCCATCGGTTGATTCAGCATCTTTTCCGCCAAATGTTGAAGGATATAAAAGCCCATGTCGCTATAGCGATAATCGTAGGGCGCACGTAGCCGTTTTTCGCGCACCTTCGATTGGATGATCCAATGCCAGAGGCTATCCTTCATAGTTTGGCGGGCAAAGAGACTCTCAGCCACCGGCCAGGGGAAATCGGGCGAAGGCGCGTTTTGATAGTAATCAGGCATCCAAACACTGTCCTTCATCGTGCTGGCCCAGAAGGGGAGGAACGGCCACAAGCCCGCCTGGTGGGTAAGGATGTCTTTCAACACCATGTCTTCTTTATTGGTGTTTTTGAGTTCAGGCAAATAAAACGATGCCTTCTTGTTGAGGTCAAGCAGTTTCTTTTCATGCAAGAACATGATGGTTTGTAACGTAGCGCTGACTTTTGTAACCGAGGCCAGATCGTAAAGTGTAGAATCCGTTACCGGCTCCGGCGAAGTGTATGTTAACGTGCCGAAGTTTTTTTGATAAACAACTTTTCCGTGCCTAGCCACGATTATCTGAGCGCCCGGAGTGGCTCCGCTGGTGATCGCTTCCTGAACGATTGGTTCAATCTTTTGCAACACTTCGTGATCCATGCCGGCAGCTTCGGGCTCAGTAAATGCAAAGCGAGGCAGCAACTCGGCGGAGATCGGACTAGTAGGTATTCCAGGTATTGTTAGTGGAAGCACACCAGTACCTGATTGAACACCAAAAAGATTTTGGGCCATCGCGCGTTGTACTTCGGGTGTTGCGGTGTAGCCAACTAGCACCGCTCCAGAATCGAGCCACGAATCCAAATGCGCAACTCCCGCAAAATGACAAGCGATCGTCTTTTTTGTTTGTGCGATGTCTTTTAGCCAAGGTTGGAGAGTGGCTGATAGATCGGCATCAAAAACAGCAAAGACGATGACATCTAAATTCGTGATTCGATTGGCTAGTTGACTGGTATCCGCCAGCTCGCGAATTGTGATGGTTGAGAAGTGTGCATGCTTGCGAAGCGAGGTTTCAAAATCGGCGGTAGGTGGTTGACCAAGATGGATGAGGCCAAGTTTTTGGAAATCGAGATTCTTAATCGGCAGGTTAGTATCGTTTTTCAGTACCGTTATGCTTTCCCCAAAGACAGACTGAAACAGCATTCGCTTTTCAGGCGTTTGCCATTGCCACCGTGGATAGCTTCCACGTCGGTTTTGTCGTTGATCGTATTTCAGGGCAAGCAACTGCCGAACTGACTGGTCCAGTTGTAATTTCAGGGTTTTGTTTCTGCGTAGTAAACGGGTAAGGGTGCTAAGCTGGCGCGCATCGATGGCAGGTGTGCTGATGATTTGATTGCCCGCCAGAAATATACTCCGGTAATCGTCATTGAACTTGTCGCATATAAACGTGAGCAAACCCTTGTATTGAAGTTGCCCACGTATGACATCCTGAATAAACTGACCGGAACGACCGGCGGCTTGTCGTTGACTTTCTACTTGGATTTGAAAATGAAAGTCAGTTGTGCGAATCATCGGGGCAAAAGGGGGCCGGGCAAAAAAGTATTGCGCTAAGTTGTTTATCCGGATCGTATCGCCCTTAGCAATAAAAATTAACGAATCGGGTGTCTCGAAAGCAGGCACCGTATACAATCCCTGCCGACTTATCGGGTGCGCCCAACGCAAATATTTTTCTTCAATCTGCGCCGATGTACCGCCCACTTGATTTTGTTGGAGGTGAGATTTTCCATTCAGCCGCAAAGGCGTAAGCGACATGCCCGTGGTGTAGTCGATTCCTTGCGTTGCTAACCAGGAGGCGGCCCGCTCATAAACTTTGCCCACCAGTGAATCGTTGGAAACAGCGGCCAGTTGTAGATGACACGGGAACGCTCGCAGCGAATCCGCCCTCCTTAGCAGCAGGTTTTCGTCCAGGCCAATCAGCAGGGGCACCTTCGAAATTGCTTGTAGTCGTCTAATCAGCGATTTAACATCCCCGTAAGGAATGCTTGTAAATTCAATTCCACCCGGGTGTTGGCGTTCGATCTTCTCTGCCAGTGCGTTGAATTCGGTCGGCGTTGCCGGAGCCGGCACGCTCAAAACAAATAATTGCCCTAGTTTTTCGTGGGCGGCTAACTGCTTCAACGTGCTATCTACCCACCGCTCGCGTGCGCTTTGTGCAAACCCAGAAAATACACCCAGCATCACCCCAGTAACGATCAAAACTTTTTTCAACATCCGCGGGTTAGGGTTTTGTAATTGCCCGTTAATAAAGTGAATTTTGCCCATCTGGGAAACAATCATCCGAACGTTAACCTCACTTATCAATTATGAAATTTTTATCTCTCTTTACAAAGGCTCCCCAACATCAACGTTTTCAATACAAGCCCCGGTATTACGATTCGCAGAAAGAAGAGATGGCGGAGCGCGAAAGCCGGATTCGGATGGAATTGGCCCGTGAACAGGGCCGTGCGGTAGAAGATCCGGGTGGGCATCGCTCTCGCATTGCGGGGGCGTTTCAAGCCGCCCGAAGACGCTCAAATCCAGCCCAAAGTGGAACCACCATCATGATTCGATTGGGGGCGCTGCTGTTTATCTCTGTTTTTCTGATCGCATTCTTAACGTGGGGCAAACCGGTATTGTACAGTCTTTTCTTGTTCATACCTGTTTATTTCTTTTTGCGATTCCGCAACCGGTAGGTCTGCTTCATGCCCGACATCATTCAACTATTGCCGGATTCTATCGCTAACCAGATTGCTGCCGGGGAAGTGGTGCAACGACCAGCATCGGTGGTGAAAGAGCTGATGGAAAACGCCGTTGATGCAGGTGCCAACCAAATCCGGTTAGTGCTGCGCGAGGCGGGCAAGAGTTTTATTCAGGTGATCGACAATGGCAGTGGCATGAGCGATACGGATGCGCGGTTGAGCCTGGAGCGCCACGCCACTTCCAAAATCCGAAAGGCCGAAGATCTTTTCACCATTCGGACGATGGGTTTTCGGGGTGAAGCGCTGGCATCCATCGCGGCCGTCTCACAACTGGAGATTTGTACCCGGCAGGAACATCGCGAGTTGGGAACAGTGATCACGGTAGAGGCCTCTGACGTGAAACGACAGGAGCCGGCAGCCTGTGAAAAAGGTACTCGAATAACAGTTCGAAACCTTTTCTACAATATCCCGGCGCGCAGAAATTTTTTGAAGAGCAATGCCGTGGAAATGCTGCACGTGCAGAACGAGTTCTTTCGGTTGGCGCTGGCGCATGCCGACAAATCTTTTCAGCTCATTCATCATGATGAGTTGCTTTTCGATTTGCAACCCGGCAAGCTCAGCCAACGAATAGTAGCCTTGTTTGGCAAGAGTTATCAACAACAACTGGCGCCCTGCGAAGAAGAAACCAGTCTCGTAAAAATTACCGGTTATCTGGGCCGTCCGGAAGCGGCCCGGAAAAAGAAAGACGAACAGTTTTTGTTTGTGAACAACCGTTTTATTCGGAGCAATTACTTGAGTTATGCCGTGCGCGATGCGTTTGCAGGCCTCATTGCACCGGACACCCACCCGTTTTTTGTGTTGTTTCTGGAGATAGATCCGAAGCATTTGGATGTGAATGTGCATCCCACCAAAACCGAGATAAAGTTTGATGACGAACGAGCGGTCTATGCTGTTGTAAGTGCCGCTGCCCGGCAAGCGTTAGGAACGCGCAACCTGGCACCCTCGATCGATTTTGCTGCGGATGTAAACCTGGTGGCAAAAATCCAAAACACCACCATCACCAAAGAACAGTACATGAACGAGCAGTTTGGCTCGCTTGCACAAAACAACCTTCGAAACTGGGAAAAGATTTTCGAGACGGAACGACCTGTGTTCGGTACCGATTTCACAGATCAGTCTGAGACCACGCTATCTTATACGGAGGCCGAGGTTCAATCCAACTTTTCTTTGCCCGAGCAATTTCCCGTTTTTCAGTTTCGCAATCGCTACGTGTTCTTCCCCTTGACGAACGGGGTGCGCGTAGTCGATCAGCAGGCGGCACATGAACGGGTTCTGTTCGAAAAATTTGTTCGCCATTTGCGCAGTAAGCATGTGCACGCGCAGCAGTTGATGTTTCCGGTTACGGTAACGCTCAATCCAGCCGATTTTGCACTGGTGTGGGAGTTGGAGTTAGAACTGCGAGCGTTAGGCTTTCAACTTGAACCATTTGGTAAGGAAACGGTTCTTATTACTGCCGTTCCAGCAGAAATAAGCGGGCAAGAGAGCCGCGTGTTGGAGGAGTTGTTGGAACAGTTTAAAGCCCATCAACAGCAATTAAATTTGCCACTAAACGAGAAACTGGCCGCTGCTCTTGCCAAGCGCAGTAGCTTGGCGACCGGCAAAACACTGTCCATCGAAGAAATGCGTATGTTGATACAGCAACTTTTTGCCTGCAAGCAACCTGCCTATACGCCCGATGGCAATCCAACATTTTTCCAGTTGGAAACGTCTAATATAGAGCGTTATTTTACCCGTTAAGACTTTATTAGGAACCACATGATGCGTTTAACTCCGGTAGTGCGAAATCTGATCATGATCAATGCGATCATTTACATACTCGGAAGTATACTGCCGGGATTGCGGTTGGAGGAAAAGCTTTCGCTTTGGAACATTAGTTCCTCCGAATTCCAGCCGTACCAACTTTTTACCTACATGTTTATGCATGGGGGTTTCATCCACATTCTGTTCAACATGATGGCACTTGCATTTATGGGGCCTATTCTGGAGTCGGTGTGGGGCCAAAATCGCTTTTTAGCATTTTATGTGATTACGGGCATTGGCGCGGGTATTTTTAATATTCTCATCGACTTGTTTTTTGGGGTGGGTACGTTTGGGTTGATGATGGGCGCATCTGGCGCGGTTTACGGAGTACTCACTGCATTTGGTATCTTGTTTCCCAACATGGAGATCATGTTGTTGATTCCGCCCATCCCCATCAAAGCCAAATACATGGTGTTAATTCTTGGGGGGATTGCGCTCTTTTCCGGCTTCAACGCGAGTCCTGGTGACAACACGGCCCATTTTGCTCACCTGGGTGGTATTGTCATGGCCATTCTGTTTATTCAATTTGGAGGGCGAATTCGCTGACCTATGTTAAACGAGTTTAAAAACGCGTTCGATAAACCCAATAACTCGCATGTTCAGTTGATCATCATCAACGTGGTGGTGTTTCTGCTGCTGGCAGTAGTTTTTGTGTTTACCAAGATTGCGGGCGCGGATAAGGTTTTTGAAGTGGTACATAACCAATTTTTGATTCCACCCAAGTTGTTGGAATTTTTTACCCGGCCGTGGACTTTGCTTACCTATGGATTTGCCCACTCGCTCCAGGATATCTTTCATATTCTGTTCAATATGTTAGCGCTATACTGGTTTGGAAAGTTGTTTATCGAATACCTCGGCAGCGACAAACTCATTGCCTTGTATCTACTTGGCGCCATTGCAGGAGGCGTGGTCTATCTGTTGATGTTTAATACGATCCCCTATTTTCAACAGCGATCTGAGTTTAGTGAGATGGTGGGGGCCTCTGCGGCTGTCTATGCGGTGATGGTTGCTACGGCCACGTTGCTGCCCGACTATACATTCTTTCTGCTGTTCTTTGGCCCGGTTCGAATCAAGTACATCGTGCTCGTATACATCGTGATTTCTTTCTTGGGATCGGTGGGCCCCAATGCCGGCGGTAATCTCGCACACCTGGGCGGCGCATTAATTGGTTTTGTTTACACGAAACAGTTGCAAGTTGGAGTAAACTGGGGCGGGTGGATTACCGCTACGATTCAATGGTTGAAAGGCTTGTTTCAACCATCGGCGAAAGTGAAAGTTACCTATCGCAAAACCGACACAAAAAAGGCTGCGACTGGTTTCAACAAAGCTACTCAAGACGAAATCGATGCGATTCTGGACAAGATTTCCGAGCGCGGATACGAAAGTTTATCGAAAGAGGAAAAAGAAAAGCTATTTAATGCGAGTAAGAAGTAACACTTACCCGCCTTTTTTAACTTCGTAGTTTCCTACACCTACGCCCATCAATCCTTCTTTAGAAATTCCCTCGGCTTGTATACGTACAGTAGTCGCCTCGTCAGCATTATAAAACTCTACACGTGCAAAACCACTCTCATCCGTTTGTATTGCGGGGCCCCAGAAGATGGTTGTTCTTCGGTCCGGTTTAACGTGCTCGGGCTGTACAACATCGTACTTCGGAACATAAAACTGTTTGGCTACCTGATAGCCACCCAACTTGGCGCTGAGTACCCCTTTTTTGTCGATAGGGCGGGTAAAACCTTTCTTAGAAAAGAAAGCGATCACACCGTTCCCGCCTTGCGAGCCAAATACAGCGGCTTGGGCGCCAGTAAACAGGTCAACACTCTCAATCGATTCTACCGCAATTTGGTTAAGAGTACCGATGTTGACGGGAACGTTATCCAGCAGGATCAAGGGTGTGGTACCACCACCAATGGAGCCTACACCGCGGATGGTAACATCGTAACCAGGTGGGTTAGGGCGAAGTTGCACGCCGGCCATTCCGCGCAACAGTTCCATGGGGTGAAATAAATTAACAGCTCCCGGGACTTCACTAGCCCGGATAGATTTTGTAGCGCCTTGATAGATTCGGTTCTCTTTTGACTCATCGATTTTTTTTCCTTGTACTCCAACTTCCTGAAGTACAATTACATCATCGCCAAAAGAGTATGCCGCGTTGATTTTGTTGCGTTCGAGCCCCTTTTGAATAATAAAACGCTCGAGTTCACTCAGATTATTGAACGCAAGGCGTGGGACAAATTGCGTTTCCTCCCTTGGGTAGATCGGGTCAATTTCCAGCAGCACAAAAGGCTTGCCTTTCTTGTTTTTCCCCTGTAGAACCACCGCTGAAGAATCGTAAAACGTTAGGCCGTCAAAAATAAACCGGCCGTCTTTACCAGTAGGAGCTACCACAATATCTGAAGAGCCTTCGATCGGTACGAATGTAACCTGACCTCCTTCTAAGCCTTTTTTCGTTAGGTCGTCCTTCATGGTGCCTTGTAAGCTGATACCCTGCTCGATTCCGTGCGAAATGGTTGGCCATTGCCCTGCGATTAGATCGTTCCAGTCAAAGCGAACCCAGCCCTGCGTCATTAGCAATAAATCCAATTTTTCAAATCGGTCGCTGTTTTGAGCGTTAAAGTAGTAGCCAGGGTTTTCGATATGACCTCTTAAGTCGGATTGTAGCAACAGATAGTTTTCGATGTTCAGTTCCATGTTATCGAAAACAACTTCCTGGTTGTTGGTGGCCGCGACTGACACATATGCTGATACCGGTTGATTATTGACATCCCGAGTTTGGATTTCAACCACAGTGGGTTTACGCGTTTCGGCAATGGGTTGGGTAGTTTTTACTTCGATTTGGAGTGGCGCTCCGCGATCAGAAAAAAGCAAACGATTTGCCCGGGGCTTACCGGTCGCATCAAAAAGCGTGAAATGCCCTAAGCCATGAAGTAATTTTGATTTCGGAATTTTTATAAAATAAAGATTATTGGTGAGGCTGGCTTGTGCAATGAAGGCTGGGACGCCTCGGTTGTGTACGACCACCGTAATAGCATCTCGGTGCTGAGTTTGAGCTGTTGATTGGAGTTTGAACGTTACATCGGGTGCGTCTGGCTTTTGAACCAAGGTGATGACAAACCCATTTTCTTCCACCTTTGGTAACGGATAGACATTGGTAGACTCGTTGATTCGGGCGGTGTAACTTTCATTGGCCTTGGGCGTGATGGAGAAGATACCCATTCCGAAATGAGTTGTTTTGAAATCTGCAACTACTTCATTACGATCATTCAGAATTTTACCCTCGACCGACCGGTGGAGCCCATCGGATCCTATGGCTTTCAGTGCAATATTGGATTTGATACCGGCCACCCAAGTGCCACCCTCCGGAAAAAATTGTAGGTCAATTTCGTTTGCAAATGACGGATTGCTTGCTTCTGGTTCTTCTACGTTCCAAACCTTTATCTCTTTGGTAAAGAATAATTCTTTCGGGAAGTTGCGCATCCAGTTGGTGTAGGCACGTAGTTGATAGCTGCCAGTGGCGAGGAAACGGGGAAGTTCGATTTGCCCATGACCCAGTCCGTTGTCAACTCGAATCAAATATTGGGCAACAAACTCATGGTTGGTATTTACTAACTCAACGTACAGCGCTTTGCTGAGAGGCGACAATTGATGGATAGAACCAGCGGTGACATAGGATTGAAACCAAATCGTTTCACCACTCAAGTAATAAGGCTTATCGGTTTGTAAGTACACCTTCTCCTGAGGGTATTCTTCGCTGAATTTTTTTAGCAAATCAGCAAAAGCTGGTGGGGCGTTTTCTGACGAAAAAGAAACCGAAATAAACCCAAAAAGGGCAAACAAGAGAACACGATTTGTCATATCATTGAAACGATAAGCAAGTTTACTTAGTTACGTTAAATATAGTTAACGCACATACCCCCATTATTTCAGCGCAAAAAACCCTACCAGCAAATCCAGCACTTCGGCCTTTGTTTTGGCCCGTTGTGCATCGGTCATTTGTTGATTGAAGTCCGCTAATTTCTTCAAGTATTGTTGCTCGTTCATCTTAAAGAGTCCCATCAAATACCTTTTCGTTTCGGGTGCCTCCACTACTTCGCGAAACACGCGGGTCTTTCCAAGTTCTTCCTGCACGCGTACCAGCTTTCGTTTTTCCCGTTTCTCTTTGCTGAAATAGTCAAACTGTACTCCTATACTTGCGCCTATGCCAAGTGTTTGCATATAATCGTTGCCCGGGCGTCCACCTGGATTTTGAAACAACTGGTTGGGGATCGCAAACTTCCATTGGTCGGCACCTTGCGGTTGGAAGCTTCCATAAATGGTAACACCATCCAAAACCCGCGGAATTTCCCGCAGTTTGATCTGCACGTTACTATTCGTTGCCAGCACGCTTTTCCGTTGGTACCCCAGTCGAACAAAAACTACGGTATCTCCAAAAAAACAAGCATAACGGAAACGTCCGTTTTCCAAACTAGTCGTGGAACTGCTTCTGCTTTTAGCAGCTATGGATACGAAAGGAACTGGTTGTTTGCTGATCGAATCAACCACCATGCCTTCCAACACGATCTCCTGACCCAGGGCCGAGCGGACAACTAGTGCGAACGCAAGCGCAAACAGGGCGTGTTTACTCAAAGGCAAGGGTTTACCTGTGGATGAAACCCATTCGCGAAAAGTTGCAAGATTTAGAATTTGTTTGCCAGCTGGCCGCAGGCAGCATCGATATCTTTACCACGGCTTTTGCGGATGCGGGCCACGATGCCGTGAGATTCTAACACATGTTGGTACATGGCAATGGCTTTTTCCGATGCTTGCTGAAAGATCCCTTCATCAATCGGGTTATACTCGATCAGGTTCACCTTCGAAGGTACCCGCTGGCAGAACTTAAGCAGTGCTTGGGCGTGCTCAGCGGTATCATTAATACCTCGCCACACTACGTACTCGTAGGTTACCTTTCTGCGCCGTTTTTTATACCAATACTCCAGTGCTTCGCCCAGTTCTTCCAGTGGGTTGGTATCGTTAATGGGCATGATCTCGGACCGGGTTTCGTTCAAGGCAGCGTGTAAAGAAACCGCCAGATTAAACTTCACGCCATCGTCCGCCATCTTGCGGATCATTTTGGCAATGCCGACTGTGCTAAGAGTAATTCGCTTGCTGGCCATGTTCAACCCCTTTTGCGAAGTGATTTTGTCGATTGCCTCCACCACATTGGTATAGTTGAGCAGCGGTTCGCCCATGCCCATAAACACCACGTTTGTAAGGGGGCGGTTAAAGAATAGTTCGGCCTGCTGCTGAATCGCCACAACCTGGTCATAGATTTCATCCGCATTGAGGTTACGCATACGCTTAAGGCGGGCCGTTGCACAGAACTTGCAATCCAGGCTACAGCCAACCTGCGAGGAAACGCAGGCGGTAATTCGTTTTTCGGTTGGGATCAGCACCGATTCCACAATCAACCCATCGTGCAACTTCACGGCATTTTTGATGGTACCATCGCTGCTGCGCTGCATATTGTCCACCTGGATGTGGTTAATCACAAAGTGGCGCTTGAGAAGCTCGCGCGTTTCTTTGGAAAGATTGCTCATCTGGTCGAAGTCTTTGGCCGACTTCTGCCACAACCACTCGTGCACTTGCTGCGCGCGGAAAGCCTTGTCTCCTTGCTGCACAAAAAATGCTTTCAAGTCGTCTAACTTCAACTTTCGGATATCGCGCTTGGTAGAGGGTTCCATAAGAAATGCGGAGCAAATTTAGCGTAAAAGCGTGGAGTTGCCCGGCTGCACTTGCGTTTCGGAGCCGGAAATGCTTTCTTCGCTGCGATCGTAACGGTATGAAGAGATTTTTTTTGTTCGCGAGTGTTTGCCTATGGGTGGCCTGTACACCGGTAGTGAAAGAAGACGAGCAATTGGTGGAAAGCCTGATGAAAACCAATCGGGCGTTTTTCCAGAAATACCTTGATCATCGAAACGAGTGGGAGGTGCAAGTGATCTACACCCAAATCGATCGCGACTCCACGAACCAACCCACCTTTCGATCCTTTTACTTTAACTTCGATTCCGGGCGTTATTTCTATCCGGCTTCCACCGTGAAGTTACCACAGGTGGTGCTGGCTCTTCAAAAACTAAATCAGTTGAATCAGCCAGGCGTAAACCTTTTCACCACCATGCTTTCGGACTCGGTTTATTCTGGACAACTATCCGTTACCCGCGACAGCACCTCGCACAATGGCAAGCCTTCGATCGCTCATTATGCCAAAAAGATTTTGGTGGTAAGTGATAACGATGCCTTTAACCGGCTGTATGAATTCGTAGGTCAACGCGAAACCAATGCAGCGTTGCGAAGTCGAGGGTATCAGGCTCGTTTTCTGCATCGCCTGGAGCGTTCTCTTTCGGCCGACCAGAATCGCCACACCGAGGCGATTCGTTTTTTGGATGATCGCGGCCAAGTTATTTATCAACAGCCCATGCTGATCAACGATTCTATGATTGTAGATAAGTCCGTTTTGCGCGGAACTGGCTATATGCGTGGCGATTCATTGATTGCTGAGCCGTTTGATTTTACATACAAAAACTTCTATCCTTTACACGAGCAGCAGCGCCTGCTGCGTACTATTCTATTCCCAGAAACGGTGGATTCTGCCCAGCGATTTAGCCTGAGTCAATCCGATCGCGATTTTCTTCTCCAGTATATGTCGCAGTATCCGTCCGAAACCAGCTATCCGCATTATTTTCGCGATACCACTTATTACGACGCGTATTGCAAATTCTTGATGTTTGGCGAAAACCGGGTAGGTATTCCCGCGCATTTGCGGATTTTCAACAAAGTGGGCGATGCGTATGGATACCTGATCGACAACGCATATATCGTGGATTTTGAAAGCGGAGTCGAGTTTATGTTGTCTGCCGTGATCAACACTAATACCGATGGCGTTTACAACGACAGCAAATACGAGTACACCACATTGGGCTTTCCTTTCATGAAAGAGCTGGGCCTTGTGGTGTATGATCACGAACGAAAGCGCAAGCGCCCGCGCAGACCAGACTTAACCCAGTTCAAATTATCATACGATCGAGCTCGATAGGGTTTGAAATCTGAGCGGAAACCGTCAATTTGCCGCCTTCTTTTTTTATTATGCAAAAGAGCAATGCTGTAATCTTAACAGCTGGATATCTGGATACCAGCAACGGAAAGACAGCCCATGGGCTGATTCGTGGAACCGAGCGCTTTAACATTGTTGGCGTAATTGATGCCAAACATGCAGGCCGCGATGCCGGCGAGGTATTGGATGGCCAAGCCCGTAACATTCCTGTTTATGGATCACTGTCGGAGTTTCGAACGCAGTCCAAGCAACCCGCCAAGTATTGTGTGATTGGTGTGGCTACGAAGGGCGGGGTAATACCGGAAACCCTGCGCGCCATGTTGCAAGATGCGCTAGAACATGATCTTAGCATTGTTAACGGTTTGCATGACTATGTGTCCGACCATTCGGAACTGGTGGCCATTGCACAGCAACGCGGCCTCGAAATCATCGACGTTCGTAAACCCAAGAAATTTAAAGACCTCCACTTTTGGTCGGGAAAGATCAAGACGGTGAAGTGCCCCAAGATTGCGGTGTTGGGTACCGACTGCGCGTTGGGCAAACGCACCACTACGCGGTTCCTCGCTCAAGCGATGCAGCAAGCCGGCCATCGTGCCGAAATGATTTATACCGGGCAAACTGGTTGGATGCAAGGCGCACGTTACGGCTTTGTGTTTGATAGCACCTTGAACGACTTTATTTCCGGCGAGATGGAACATGCCATCGTGCAATGCTGGGAAGAAGCCAAGCCGGAAATTGTGTTCATTGAAGGGCAATCTTCGCTGCGCAATCCCAGCGGCCCCGCGGGTTCCGAATGGATTGTTTCTGCGGATGCAACCGCTGTGGTGTTGCAACACCATCCAGCACGGAAGCAGTATAAAGATTTAGAATTCTACCCGGCCTACATACCGGATTTGAAGGATGAAATTGATCTCATCAAGCGCTATGGGGCGGCCACAGTCGCCATTACGCTCAATACGGCCAAGATGCAACTGGCAGAAGCCCGGACGGTCGCTCAACGATACGAACAGGAACTCGGCATTCCGGTGATTTTACCTTTGGAGGACGGAGTTGGTCGACTGGTGCCGCTCTTCAAAGACATGATTGAAAAATCCATCGCACAGGTTTAGCATCCCTTGATGAAAAATTCACGCACTGCATTCAACCGCCGGCATGTTAATTGGGCTTGGATCCATGTGATCCTAAACAAAAAAGTTATTCACACATGAAAATTAAAAATATCGAAGTATGGTCGGCCGACCTTGGTAACACCCGGCCTTACACCATCGCATTCAAAACGGTGGACCAGGTGCGGAATGCCTTTGTGGAGATTACACTGGCCAATGGAGTTGCGGGTATCGGTTCTGGTAATCCCAGCGAATACGTGGTGGGTGAGAACCTGAACCAAACGCTGGAGGCCTTACAGGAAAAAAACCTGGAGTTTTTACTGGGTCGCGACATTCGCGATTTTGGTGCGCTTACGACTGAAGTACAACAACGCTTCCCCAAAAATCCCGCAGCCCGCGCTGCACTGGACATTGCGCTGCACGATGCGTTTACCAAATTCCTCGGTGTACCGCTGGTAAAGTTTTTGGGGCAGCAGATTTTTTCCATGCCCACCTCAAATACCATCGGGATTAAGAATGTAGCGGAAACGCTAAAAGAGGCGGAGGATTACGGGAAGCAGGGCTTCCGGATTTTAAAGGTGAAACTCGGCAAAGACCTGGAAGAAGATATTGAACGGATGGTGAAGTTGCGCGAGCGATTCGGCAAGAAATTCGTGATCCGGATTGATGCGAACCAAGGCTACACATCGCAACAAACCATTGAATTCTATCACCGCACAAAACACCTCGACATCGAGTTGATTGAGCAGCCGCTTCCCGCGAAAGCGGTTGCAGAGATGAAGCAACTGCCCGATGAAATCAAACAAATGATCGCGGCCGATGAGTCGTTGATTAATCCCTCGGATGCCTTCGGGTTGGTTCAACCACCGCGGGCGAGCGGCATCTTCAACATTAAGTTGATGAAGTGTGGCGGGGTAACGCCCGGTCTTCGCATTGCCGATATTGCGGCTCTTTCGGGCGTTGAGTTGTTTTGGGGTTGCAACGATGAGAGTATCGTGAGTATCACGGCGGCTTTGCACGCGGCCTTCGCCAGCAGCCACACCAAGTATATCGACCTGGACGGCAGCCTGGACTTGGGTCGTGATGAGGTGAGGGGCGGCTTTGTGTTGAGAGAGGGCGTGATGTATTGCTCGGATCTTCCTGGCATTGGTGTGGAGCGGATCAAGCGATGAAAAAGGCGCTTGCCTTTTTTGCCATTTTGTGTGCGGGGGCTGCGATTTATTTCTGGCCCGTTCAAAAGAAATCATTTGCTGAGTTATATGAAGGCGCCCCAGACGCCCGCGTAACTGCTCTGGCGAACCTGCGCGAGTTGCCCCTGAAGCAACTGGATGTAAACGGCAGCACGTGGCGGTATTTGGATACAGGTGTTGGTGACACCACCATATTATTCCTTCACGGGATGGCCGGTGCATACGATATATGGTGGAACCAGATTACATTTTTCAAAAGTCAATACCGAGTCATTTCAGTTACCTACCCGCCGGTCGGATCACTGGGAGAAATGGGCGCTGCTGTGATGCAGATACTTGATCACGAGAACGTAGATCACTTGCTCGTCGTGGGTAGTTCTTTAGGTGGCTACCTTTGCCAGTATCTCACGGCTACCTATCCCGACCACATCATCGCTGCCGTGTTTGGCAATACCTTTCCTGTGAATGATTTTTTTGAAAAAGAGAACGGTACGGTGGCCCGATTGATGCAAATCTTGCCGGAGTGGGCCGTGATGCGCGCCATGCGCGGCAACCTGGATGAGAAAGTTCTTCCCGCTTGCCAGAATGATCCAGTGGCCAGTGCGTATCTGCGGGAAGGAATTGCGGGCGTAACCTCACGAAAGCAGTTGGTGGCGCGATACCATTGTGTAATCGACAAGTTTCAACCTGCTGACCTCGCGCAGTTGCAAATCCCTGTCATGATTATCGAATCCGAAAATGATCCGTTGGTACCTGCTGATTTACGCACGAAGTTAAAGGCGTTGTATCCTACCGCTCGGGTGATCACTTATCCGGATAAAGGTCATTTTCCATATATCAATTTTGCAACCAACTACAACCAACAACTGGCTGCTTTCTGGGCCAGCCTGCGTGGAGAATGAAACAGCTAACTTAGCGATTGGATCAACATTTCCAGGTTGCGGTATGTCTTACCTTGGTAATTCCATCCGCTGTCGTCAATAGAAACAATCTCCCGTGCGTGGCTGGTTACTTCAAAACCCTCACGTTCCAACGCGTTTTTCGTCCATAGGTAGTGATAGCCCTCACCTTGTAATTGAATCGTTCGCTGCCGGTAGGGCTCGTGTTGCACCTTACCTGTCTTGAGATCAAAACCCTTCAACTGAAACACATCGTCAAACGCGCCATTCAAAACCAGATCTTCGGGTATGCCTTGCACAATGTTTTTACCCAGTGCCAGCCAGATGCGATCGGCTGTTTGCAGCGCCAGATCCAATTCATGGGTCGCCACCAGAATAGCTTTTTGCTCTTCGCGGGCCAGGTGCCGCAGCAGGTTCATGATCTCCACCCGGTTGTTCAGATCGAGGTGGGCTGTTGGCTCATCCAGCAGCAACACAGGAGTAGTTTGGGCGAGGGCTCTGCCGATCAGGGCCATCTGTAGTTGGCCATCACTCAACTCCAATAACTTTTTATCGGCCAGTTTTTCCATCCGTACTTGTCGCAGGCATTTTTCTACAATCGCTTGATCAGTTTCCCGCAACGTTACATGCCATTCTAAGTAGGGGTAGCGGCCGAGGGCGATTAACTCCCTTACTGTCAGGTGCGGGGTTTGGATTTTTTCCGTTAACACGATAGCGACCTCAGCCGGTGTAACCGAGGTCATCGTCCCGGAAAGGGGCGAATGGAGCCCAGCCAGTGTTCGGAGTAGCGTAGACTTTCCGATTCCATTAGGTCCCATAAAGCAGACGAGCTGGCCAGGAGCCAAGTGCAGATTCAGATTTTCGAAGAGGCGTTCTTCACGAGTCTTGTTGCGGTACCCAATGGTGAGTTGCGAAAGGGTAAGTCCGGCCATCTCAGAAAGCAATCTTTTTCGAGCGCACAACCACCCAAATCACCACAGGTGCGCCGAGCAATGCCGTTACTGCATTAAGTGGCAGCACCTGATTGGCCCCCGGCAACTGTGCGAGGAGATCGCATGTTAATAATAGCGCCGCACCCGCGATCAGGCTTAGTGGTACCAGAAGGCGATGCTGCATCGTAGGCGCCACCAGGCGAACCAAATGAGGCACGGCCAGTCCCACAAACGAAATTGGCCCGCAAAACGCAGTGATGGCGCCCGTCATTAAACTGGTGGCTAACATAATCCGCATGCGCGATCGTACCACGGCTATACCCATGCTTTGCGCGTAGGCTTCGCCCAGCACCCAACTATTCAGCGGCTTGATTTGAGTGCTGGCAAGTGCGGCTCCGGCAAGAACGAATCCGGTCAAAACACTAATCTCCCGCCAGTTGGTGCCGCCCACGCTTCCCATCGTCCAGATGATGTAGGCTTGCAGATCGTCTGCGCGACTGATGTATTGTAAAATGGCTACTACCGAGGTGGTGGCAGCCGAAATCATTAACCCAATTATTAATAGTGATACGGCATTTTGCATTCGGTGGGCTACGGCCATCATGATCACGAAAATCACCGTACATCCAATCGTAGCCGCCATTGCAATGACGGCTGGGCTACCCAATACCCACGGCCAGGCCCGCGCCGCCAGAATGACAATAGCTACTGAAAGGCTGGCCCCCGAACTGAGGCCTAACACATCGGGACCGGCCAGCGGATTTCTAAAAATGGTTTGCATTAGCAAGCCGCTAAGAGCAAGGCCACTGCCTACCAGAATACAGGTAACCGCCTTTGGTAGCCGAAAAAACCAAACAATTGATGTTACGGCCCCATCATCCGGTTGGAGCAACACCGGCAGGATTTCGGCAAGCCCCAGCGTTGTGCTACCCATGGCAACGTTGACCAGAAAAAGTAGGATGAGTCCGGCCAGACTGAGAGTAACTACTGTTTTTCCGGATTTCTGCAGCGCCATGAACGGGCAAAGTTGAACCTTTTTTGAGAAGGTTACTGCATCTGCACTCCAAGTTGCCGAGCGAAGTTCAACGAGTTGTTACCATTCTGATAATCAAACACTTGAATAGTGCAACGGAGAGTCCTTCAAATTCCTTAGTTTTTTTGAAACCCTGACTTGTTAGCTAAACTTTAGTTCCTATCTTTGCAGTCCTTTTTGCGGGAGGAAACCCGCAAAACGATTTAAAAACAAGCAAAACAGTTTTTAACCATGCCTGGAATCATCGGACGTAAGATAGGAATGACCAGCGTTTTTAACGCAGAAGGGCACAATGTTGCTGTTACGGTCATTGAAGCAGGCCCCTGTGTAGTGACTCAAGTAAGAACCCAAGAAAATGATGGCTACAAAGCTGTGCAGTTAGCTTTCGGGGATAAGAAAGAGAAAAACACCACCAAGCCGCTGCAAGGTCATTTTAAAAAGGCAAACACAACGCCTAAGCGCAACATTGTAGAGTTTCGTGATTTTGGTGCTGAGTTCGATGCGTTTGCCGAACTGGGCAAAGAACTGAAGGTAACAGACGTGTTCGTGGAAGGCGACTTTTTAGATGCGGTAGGTACTTCTAAAGGCCGCGGTTTTCAAGGTGTTGTTAAACGTCACGGGTTTAGTGGAGTAGGTGGCCAGACCCACGGTCAGCATAACCGTCTCCGTGCACCTGGTTCGATGGGTAACGCTTCGTTTGCTTCGCGAGTAATCAAAGGAAAGCGTTTGGCCGGCCGCATGGGTGGCGATCGCGTAAAGACTACCAACCTGAAGGTGGTTAAAATCATGGCCGAACAGAATTTGATTCTGGTAAGCGGCTCTATACCTGGCGCAAAGAATTCAACCATAATTCTGCAGAAGTAATGAACGTAGCAGTTGTAAAACATACTGGCGAAACAACCGGTCGGAATGTGGAGCTATCCTCCCAGACCTTTGGCATTGAGCCGAACGATCACGCCATTTGGTTGGATGTGAAAAACATCCTCGCTAACAAGCGGCAAGGAACACACAAGTCCAAGCAGCGAAACGAAATCACCGGCTCAAGCAAAAAAATCAAGAAGCAAAAAGGAACGGGCGGAGCGCGTGCTGGTAACATCAAGAACCCGCAGTTTAAAGGCGGTGGCCGGATTTTCGGTCCCGTTCCCCGCGACTACGGTATGAAGATCAACAAGAAGGTAAAAGATCTTGCCCGCAAATCGGCTCTTTCATATAAAGCCAAAGACAACCAAATCGCCATCATCGAGGATTTTTCATTTGCTGCGCCGAAAACCAAGCAATATCTGTCAATGCTGAAAGCTTTGGCTGTAGCCGATAAAAAGACTTTATTAGTGTTGCCCGAGAACAATAGCTCGGTAGCGCTATCTGGTCGCAACCTGCCGAAAACGAAAGTAGTAACGGCTTCTCAGCTGAACACCTACGATGTGCTGAACGCAGAGCAACTGATCCTGGTGGAAAGTGCGCTCACCAAAATTGATTCTATCCTAAATAAAGCCTGATCGCCATGAGTATCTTAAAAAGACCCCTGGTTACGGAAAAAGTTTCCGCCCTCAACGAAAAAGGCAAATATGGTTTCGTCGTTTCGATGGATGCCAACAAAGTAGAGATTAAGAACGCGGTCGAGAAGCAGTATGGCGTAAACGTAGAAAGCGTAAACACCATGCGGGTGATGGGAAAGCACAAGAGTCGCTACACCAAGGCAGGCGTGTTGGCTGGCAATAAGCCCTCTTACAAAAAGGCGATTGTTACATTGGCCAGTGGCGAAGTAATTGACTTTTATAACAACATCTAAGGACGGATTGTATGGCCTTAAAGAAACTAAAACCGGTAACCGCAGGAACCCGCCATCGTTTGGCTCCGGGTTTCGATGATATTACCGAGAGCAAGCCCGAGAAATCGCTCCTTGCACCGCTTAAGAAAACCGGTGGCCGCAATAACGTAGGGCACATGACCATGCGTTACATCGGTGGTGGGCATAAGCAAAAATTGCGTGTCATCGACTTCAAGCGCGACAAGGCGGGTATCCCGGCTACTGTCAAGTCGATCGAGTACGATCCTACCCGCAGTGCCCGGTTAGCCAAGTTGTACTATGCCGATGGCGCAAAAACTTATATCCTGGCACCAGCCGGTGTTAAAGTAGGGCAGAAGTTGATGTCGGGCGAAGATGTTGCGCCTGAAGTAGGCAATGCACTTCCCCTTTCTAAGATTCCGGTGGGTACTATTGTACACAACGTGGAGATTCAGCCCGGCAAAGGGGGTTCGATCGCCCGTAGTGCTGGATCTTTTGTTCAGTTGGTCGCTCGCGAAGGCGAGTATGCTACGCTGAAAATGCCCTCGGGCGAGATGCGTAACGTGTTAAGCCGCTGCATGGCAACGGTAGGTACGGTATCCAATGCAGATCACATGAATGAAAGTGTTGGTAAGGCTGGTCGCTCGCGTTGGCGCGGCATTCGCCCCCGCACCCGTGGGGTAGCGATGAACCCGGTAGATCACCCGATGGGTGGTGGTGAAGGCCGTGCATCTGGTGGTCACCCCAGGTCGCGCAAGGGCTTGTACACCAAGGGTAAGAAGACCCGTCACCCGAAGAAATATTCTGATGGTTTAATTATCGCTAGAAGGAAGAAATAATGGGACGCTCGATTAAAAAAGGACCTTATCTGGATGCCCGCCTTGCCAAAAAGGTGCAGGCGATGGAAACATCCGGTAAAAAGTCAGTTATCAAAACCTGGTCGCGCAGATCGACCATTACCCCGGACATGATCGGACACACGTTTGCTGTGCACAACGGCAATAAGTTTATTCCGGTGTATGTAACGGAGAACATGGTAGGCCACAAGCTGGGTGAGTTTGCACCCACGCGTACCTTTAAAGGTCACTCGGGTAATAACAAGAGCGAACCTGGAAAATAAAAGCACTGAATAAGATCTCCGGATATGGAAACGGCAGAAAAGAAAGTTAAAAGATCGGTTCAAAAACGCGCCAAGATTCAAGCCATTAAAGAGGCTGCGAAAACGGGTCCTGTTACCGCCTATCTTCACGATGTACCCACCTCTCCTCGCAAGATGAGATTGGTGGCGGATATGATCCGCGGACAGCGCGTTAACCACGCCCTGAACATTCTTAAGTACGATGCCAAGCACCCCTCCATCCGTTTGGAGAAGCTGTTGCTGTCGGCCATTTCAAACTGGGAGGCAAAAAACAGCGATGTGAAACTGGAAGAAGCCGATCTGTTTGTAAAAGATATTTATGTGGGTGGCGGTGCTATTTTGAAGCGCCTCCGTCCGGCTCCTCAAGGCCGCGCCCACCGGGTACGCAAGCGTTCGAACCACGTAACGCTGGTAATCGATCGCATGCAGGCAACAGAAACTAAAGCAGCTGAATAAACGAGTGAAGCATGGGACAAAAAATTAACCCGGTAGGTTTACGTTTAGGTGTCATCCGCGGTTGGGATTCCAACTGGTTTGGTGGCAAGACCTTTTCCGAGAAGCTGGTAGAAGATCAGAAAATCCGCAAGTACATTGATGTGCGGATTCCCAAGGCAGGGATTGCCAAGGTGGTAATTGAGCGCACGCTGAAGCGCATTACGCTTACTATTCACACGGCCCGTCCGGGTGTGGTGATTGGCAAAGGCGGAAATGAAGTTGACAAGATCAAAGAAGAATTAAAGAAGCTTACCGGCAAAGATGTGCAGATCAACATCTTTGAGATCAAACGTCCGGAGTTGGATGCACGCTTGGTAGGCGAAAGCATTGCGCAACAACTTGAGGCGCGGATTTCTTACCGTAGGGCAATGAAGCAAGCGATTGCTTCCTCGATGCGGGTAGGTGCAGAAGGAATTAAAGTGAAGTTGTCCGGTCGTTTGGCCGGTGCTGATATGGCCCGTACCGAACAGTAC
>JBIIVI010000224.1:0-5990 GCA_044339555.1 Cyclobacteriaceae bacterium
CGAATCCTTTTAAGTACCTGGTCATCACGCGGGTTACTGCCACCACGATCATGATTCCGTTGCTTGTCGTAATGTCCGATTTGATTTCGCTCCTTGGTTCTGCCATGGTGGAAAACATCAAGGGCGGGGTTTCATTTACGCTCTACTTTTCGAAAGTACTTGAGTTCCTGGATTTTGGTGATCTTCTCCCTTCCATCACTAAGTCGTTCCTTTTTGGATTTGCGATCGGTATTATCGGCTGCTATAAGGGCTATACCGCCACCCGCGGAACGGAAGGAGTTGGTAGAACAGCCAACGAAGCCGTGGTCGTGGCCTCTTTACTTGTGTTTGTTCTGGATTTCATCGCAGTATTGGTTACTGACATATTTTATGAGCTTTGAAATCACATCCAGTCACTCGGCAGTATTGATTCGGAACCTGTACAAGTCGTTTGGAAGTAATGATGTCTTGACGGGATTCAATCTGCAGGTAGCCGAAGGTGAAAATGTGGCCGTTATGGGCAAATCCGGGTCGGGTAAATCGGTACTCATCAAATGCATCATCGGGCTGGAGACAATCGACCGCGGCGAATTGGTCGTGTTGGGCAAAAGCGTGCCTGACTTATCCCCCCACGAACTGGATCTGTTGCGCGCTGACGTGGGCTTTCAGTTTCAAGGGAGTGCACTCTATGACTCCATGACCGTGCGTGAAAACCTCGAGTTTCCGCTGCGCAGACACGTAGAAAAAATGAAGGGTTACCGCACAGAAGATCTGGTACAAGAAGCCCTGGAAAATGTGGGCTTACTCCATGCGATCGATTTACTGCCCTCCGAACTCAGCGGTGGTATGAAAAAACGAATCGCCCTTGCCCGCACGATCATCATGCGGCCAAGACTGATCCTGTACGATGAACCCACGAGCGGACTTGATCCCATCACGGCCCGTGAGATCAGTCGGCTGATTGTCGACATTCAAACACAATACCGTGCAGCCTCGATCATCATCACACATGATCTGGCATGTGCTCGGATTACGGGAAACCGGTTGGTTATTCTATCGGACGGCAAGAATTACACCGAAGCATCATATGCCGAAGTGGAACGTATGGCCGACCCGGTCGTGCACTCGTTTTTTACCTGATTTAAAAACCCGGAGTTATGGAAAAGTCAACAAAACACGCGGCGCGGCTTGGAATCCTGGTGATACTTGGAGCCACGATCTTCACGGTTACGGTTTACCTGATCGGCCAAAAACAAGACTTGTTCCGGCAGACATTTACTGTATCGGTACTCTTCAACAATGTAAATGGTTTGCAGCCCGGCAACAACGTACGGTTTTCCGGCATCAATGTGGGTACGGTACTGGCCGTTACCATCCAGAGTGATTCGGTTGTTGAAGTGCTGATGCGCATCCGCGAAAGCGTGCGGCCATTTATAAAAAAGGATGCCATGGTTACCATCGGGTCGGACGGTCTCATGGGTAATATGCTGATAAACATTGGCCCAGGCTCGGCCCACGCACAACCTGTGAAAGACCAGGAACAGCTACGGTCTTACAGCCGCATCAAAACAGACGACATCCTCAAGACATTGAATATGACGAATGAAAACGCTGCGTTGCTTACCCGGAATCTCCTGGAAGTAACCCAACAAATCAAACAGGGTCACGGCACACTCACTTATCTTCTGTACGATTCCAACCTGCGAAAAGACCTGAGCACCTCCGTACGAAGCCTGCGTGTGGCCGTGGACCGTACCAATCAATTATTAGCCGAAGCACAGGGTATAGTTCAGCAAGTCGAGCATGGAAAAGGTTTGGTGGGTTGGTTACTGACCGATACCACCACAGCTGAACACGTGAAAACCACCTTAACCAATCTCGATAAAACAGCGGCCCGTATTTCGTTAGCATCCGACAGCCTGAATAAGTTCGTGAATCGGCTGAACCACGATCCGGGGCTGATCAATGCGCTGCTGCGCGATACCACCATCAAGAGCGACTTTCAGGAAACACTTCACAATCTCAACGAGAGCAGTGTCAAGCTAAACGAAAACATGGACGCCATGCGAGGCAATGTACTGTTCCGCGGATACTTTCGAGAAAAAGCGAAGGACGCGGAAAAAAGCAAACAAAAAAACAAGCCTTGAACAGCATGAAAATTTAAAAAAACGTGAACTGGTAATCAGGGCGTATCCCGTGTGCACCGATTGTGACTCACCTTCAACCAACCACACTCGCCTGGCGAAACGTGTTCGGAATCCACCGGTACGTATCAACAGACGCATTTAGCTGATGCAGGAGGTTATAGAGCCCGTAGTAGGTTCGGTTAATGTACAGCGCATCTTTCACGCCCCTTGCCCGCTTCGACTCACGGATTTCTTTCATGGCCGAAAGCTCTTCGCCAAACGCGTACAACGATTTGAAGTAGGCTGTATCGGAAAAGTCAAAGTAGCGATCACTGAATGGCCGACCCAACAATTCTACCAACTTGGTAAACACCCCGCGGAAGAAACCGCGCTCGGCCGGAGAATCCTCCGGATAGAAAAAGCGCAACTGATAGAATACTTCGTCCAGTTGCTCGGGTTGCGTTAGAATTCTGCGGTCGAGCAGTTGGAAGTAGCTCTCATAAAAACTTGGTGGAATCACCTTCACGCATCCAAAGTCGATTACGCCTAATTCCTTGTCAGGTGTTATAATGAAATTGCCCGGGTGTGGATCCGCATGCAGCGCTTTCAACTCGTGAATCTGGAAGTGATAAAAATCCCACAACGCCTGCCCGAGGCGATTGGCTTCTGCGGACGACAGGGTTTGATGCTTCAGGAACTCGCCCAATGGCTGACCTTCCACCCAGTCCATCGTAAGAATCTTTGGTGCGGAAAATTCCGGGTAATACCGGGGGAACACCAAATTTTCGATGTTCCGGCACCGCTCAGAGATTTCCATCGACCGCTGTAGTTCCAGTGTATAGTCAGCTTCTTCCAACAGGCGCGACTCTACTTCCTGAATGAATTCATCGTACTCAACTGGATTGAGTTTGAACATCCGTAGCGCAATCGGCTTCACCATCGCCAAATCGCTCTTCACACTATCGGCCACGCCAGGGTACTGCACTTTCACCGCCAGCTTCTTGCCGGCTTTGGTAGCCTGATGAACCTGGCCCATGCTGGCCGCATTCATCGCAGCATGCGAAAACGTGTCGAACAACCGTGTCGGCACTTGTTGAAAGTACTTCTCGAACGTGCGCACCACAAGCGGATACGACAAAGGGGGAGCGCTGTACTGCGCCATCGCAAATTGCTGTTGATAAGCTGTAGGCAGCAGGTTCTTATCCATGCTCAGCATCTGCGCCACTTTCAACGCACTACCTTTCAACTCACTCAACGAGTTGTAAATATCAGTTGCGTTGTCTTGGTGTAGTTCCTCGCGGGTATGGTTCGGGTCAACCAGGCGTTTGCCGTAGTGCTTGATGTAGTTGCCACCAATCTTGGCCCCAGTGGCGATGAAGCGCGTAGCGCGCTGAACTTTACTTACCGGAATGCTGCGTTGCTCCTTCACGTAATCCTCCCCGCGCACATTGCGCTATTTAGTCTGCTGATACAAAAACTTGCCGAAATCCAGTGCACCATCCAGCACACCTTTGCCGATCAAATCGAACGCCAGGTTCACCGACTTTTCGATGGCGATATCTGTTTTTTCGAAACCGGCGCTATCATCGTTTCGCCAAAACTGGAGGATAAACAAGAAGTGCATCCAAAAAAGTGAACCGTACTGCTGATCGAGAAACGGGCGGTTCGCTACCTCACCGGTCTGTTTGCCTTCCAACAACACCATCGAAAACCAATCTTGAAATCCGTGCCGGAAATCTTTTAGAAACACCGGCACTAGCATCTTGGGTTGCCACGCCTGCAGTGTACCGAGCACATAGCTGCGGTCCGCCTTTAGCTCTTCGGACAACGTAAAATAGAAGGCCAACACTTTCTCGCGCACCGTGAAGGCACCAAAGTTGGCGTCATCACCCAATCGCGCGATCGTGGTGTCGAGGTACGTGCGCCATACCGTCTTGTCGATCGTCTCGAAAGACGCAAACTCAGCGTAAAAATCGCTTTCGCGGATCCCCAGTTGATTGCAGAATTTATAAATGCTGGCGGGCGGGGCACCTTCCAGCAGCACGTGTTTTTTGTAGGCCTCTAAAATGAGGGCGCGGTGCGACTGTGTTGATTCCATGCATCTAGAACAGAGCCTCAGCTGTTTAGTTCGTACTGTTCGCGCCTTTTTTTACCTTCCGTGGTCGAATGAAGTATTTAATTGTCTTACTGATAGCGATTAGGTGCACAACCGGGTTCGCTCAACACCTGGCGGATTTGAGGGAAGCCGATCGCCTTGAGGCGGAAGCCGAGGAAGCGCGGATCAATCGTGCCTTTGACCGGGCCGTGAAGCTGCTTTCGCAAGTAATTGCCCGCGACCCGGGCCGCCAGGAAACGTATTTGCTGCTGGCACAAAATCGCGAACAGACTACAGATTGGAAAGCAGCCCTTACCGATTATAACGTCTACCTGGAATGGCAGCCGACCCACTTTGAAGCACGCTGGGCCCGGGCCATGTTGTTAGTGCGAATGAAAGACTGGCCCGCCGCCCGCACCGACCTGTTGCGCTTGTTGCAACTGCCGGCGGGAGAAACTACGCATGTGTTTTTTGAAATGGACCCACACGACAATCGAGTGAGGCGCGCCCTGACGTCTCACCGAGGTGCTCGGCCACAGATCTACAATTACCTGGGCGTAACTGCGTTGGAGTTGCACGACTATGCCACCGCTATCGCTTATTTGGATACGGCCATCCTGCTGGCCCCCGCCTATGGCGAGGCTTATTCCAACCGCGGCATGGCGCACGAAAAAGCCGGCCACGCCCAAGCAGCGCGCAGCGATTTATCGCGGGCGATTGCCTTGCAGCCCGAACTGGAAGTAGCGCAGCACAACCTCGCGATTGTCGCCTCCGAATCGAACGCTGCTACCTCGCACGTGGAAGCGCTTTCCCAATTGATCGACCGAAGTCCAAAGATTCCCTATCCGTACTACGAGCGCGCCGCTGAGTATGTACAGATGCAGCGGTACACCGATGCCCTGGGCGACATCAACCAGGCCATCCAACTTGACTCAGTAAATGAAAGTTATTGGGTGCTCCGCGGCATCATCCGCGAAAAGCAAAAACAATGGAAGCTGGCGTTGCGCGACTACTTGCGGGCTATTCAACTGAACGACCAGTGGGCCGAAGCCTGGTTTCATCACGGCAATGTGGCCCGGCAGCTAGCCGACCGCACCACGGCGCTGGAGGACTATACGATGGCCATCCACTTAAAATCCGACTACGGCAGGGCTTATTACAATCGGGCGATCACATTCTATGAAGCGGGTGACTATCGCAGCGCTTGCGCGGATGTACAGCGAGCGAGCGAGTTGGGGATCAGGGCCGATCCACGATTGGTTGAAAAGGTTTGCAAAAAGTAGAAGCCAGCGGCTTACGTTACCCAACGCAACGTTTGCGGCTCCACCGGATTTACAAACGGCTCGTTGTTTTGTTGGGCCTTACTCCACAAGCGCTTGATTTCATAATACCAACGCGCCTGCGTGTCGGGTTCGCCAATCAGCGTAAGCGTAGGGTTCGCCTTCAGGCCTTCGTTGAGTTTGTTGAACACACCCAGATCCTGGCCGATGAACTGTTTGCCCAACTGCCGCAACGGGTACCACAGCCAATTCGCAAGTGCGATATCTGTGTAAAAGATGTGCGTAAGCTCGGTAGCCCGGTCGTTGATGGGTGTAAGCACCGTGATGGACACCACCTGATGCTTCTGGCCTACCAGAATGTGCTCCGTGCGGATGCCTGGAATTTCGAACGTGATCTCCGTTGACGTGCCGCCCTTCAGAATGCCATAACCTTTTGAGTTGGCCGAAGGGGTGTGTCGCACCATCTTAAAACCCTTGGCGGTGGGCTCGAACATTTTTTCTTTGAGCTTC
>JBIIVI010000225.1:0-5980 GCA_044339555.1 Cyclobacteriaceae bacterium
TACTTCCTGTCTTAGATGCACCTTTATACAACTATTCAGAGCGTTGTTGCGTGCCAAGAATGTGTTGGAATCGTACACCGACTTTAGTTGGGAGGGCTTAGGTATTGACGAGGAGACTTTTATCAAACACCAGACCAAGTACATCGACCTGTACGACAAGGTGAAGCGTGAACAGGCCAGGCAAAAAACCTCCATTCTCAACGACATTGATTTTGAAGTAGAACTCATCCACCGGGATTTAATCCATGTAGCCTACATCATTAAACTGCTGGCCCGTTTGAAGCAAGGCAAGGTATCCGAGCGCGAGAAGCAAAAGAAAGCAATCATGGATTTGCTGGGCAGTGACGTGCAACTTCGCAGCAAGCGCGAGCTGATCGAGAAATTCATTGATGAGAACCTGCCCAGGATTGAAGAGGCCGATCGCATTCAGGATGAGTTTGAAAAGTACTGGCAGGAACAAAAAGTACTGGCGTTGGCCAGGATTTGCGATGATGAAGGGTTGGACAAAGAGCAGTTCAAAGCGCTGATTGAGGCCTACATATTTTCAGGCCAGGAGCCGCTGCGCGATGATGTGCTGCGCTGTTTAGGCAACCGGCCCAGCATCTTGCAGGCCCGAGAGATAGGTGCGCGCATCATCAGCAAGATGCGGGAGTATGTAGAGGTGTTTGAAGTAGGGATGGTGGCGTAAGGAAAAAGCAAGTATTGTCGTTCTGGAATTGTGATTAGGTGAGCTACCGGTGGCTTGAGAACAGTTGTTTCTTTTCAGAATTTGGTGGTATGCGGATAGATTTTAATGAAATACCACCAAGAGCGGGCGGATGCCTTCCAATGATCGCTTTAATTGACCACGCAGCCCTTGACTCGGATCCAAGCCAATTTTGGTCTCGATTTCTACCACACGCAGAAATTCTGCGGCATATCGATCGATTAGTTCTTGAAGGGCCAGATCGTTGGTGATGGATGCCCGGAAGTCAGCAACGTTTTTGGAAAAGTCGTTTACGTACTTCAGGTCCTTGCGAAGGAAAAAGTCTTTCTCGTTTCTACGTAGCGTCAGCAATTTCTCCTTGCTAAAAGGCGTTTGACTCTTTTCCACAACATGCACGGCGTGCCGGAGTGAACCCTCAAGTCCATAATCTTTAAAACCGCGAACCTTAAGGTGATGTTGCACGGAATCGAATTCGGTCTGGATTTCGCCGGAGTATCTTTCGATTTCGTTCCACTGGGCGGAGTAGGAGGGCGCCTCTTTGGCAAGGTACTCCATCAAGGGTGCGACTTCACTTCGGATCGTTTGCAGCCGCTGCAACAGTTCACTTTTACCGGTTTCCTGAAACTCCGAATCTTTGTATCCCTCGTAAATGAATTCTTTGATGTAAAGCTCTTGATTCGAAACCGATCGATCGAGTACTTCCAGTTTTTCGTTGATCGTTTTGTTAGCGGTGATAGTGTTGATTGCTCGAAGACTAAAGAAAATCAACACGAGCGACAGCGCGATAATAGACGAAAAAGCAAATAATAACTTAAGTCGTACAGTAAGTGTACTTTTTTGGTTAGCCATTTCCCCTCATTCAACTTGCAAAAAAATAGAGAATCAATTGAGCTCCCAACGGTTGAGTATTACCGTTCTGTAAAACTTACGATCGGATGTTTAAAAAGTTTACTAAGAGGAGATTTTTGTTTATCAACAGGAAACAATTTCCGCATTCATCCTGGAAGCAAAAAAAAAGGCGACTCAAAACTGAGTCGCCTTTTGCTAATGATGTTTGACTCTACCTTAAGTCAAACCGATCCAGGTTCATCACTTTGTGCCAGGCAGCGATGAAGTCTTGCACAAATTTCTCGCTACCATCTTCGCAGCCATACACTTCCGCCACAGCTCGCAGTTCGGAGTTGGAGCCAAAGATCAGATCTGCACGGGTGGCGCTCCATTTCACCTGACCCGTTTTCCGATCGCGTCCTTCAAAAACTTCTTCGGAAGCATCGGTGGCTTTCCAAGTGGTACCAAAGTCCAGCAGGTTCACAAAGAAGTCGTTGGTGAGTGTTTCCGGCCGTTTGGTGAACACGCCGTGCTTGGAGTTATCAAAGTTGGTGTTCAGCACGCGCAGGCCACCCATTAACACAGTCATTTCGGGGGCCGTGAGTGTGAGTAACTGAGCCTTATCCACCAGGAGGTCTTCCGCTTTTGCTTTGTGTTTCAGGTTTTTGTAGTTGCGGAAACCGTCAGCGGCCGGCTCCAGCACTTCAAATGATTCTACATCGGTATGCGCTGCTAACGCATCCACGCGCCCGGGTGTGAAAGGCACTTTTATATTCAACTTTGCTTTCTTAGCTGCTTTTTCAATGGCAGCACAACCACCCAGCACAATCAAGTCGGCCAGCGATATATACTTTTTGCCGCTCGCATTGAACTTCATTTGGATGCCCTCCAACGTTTTGAGCACCTTAGCTAGTTGCTTCGGGTTGTTCACGGCCCAATCCTTTTGGGGTGCTAACCGGATACGCGCACCGTTGGCTCCGCCACGTTTGTCGGATCCCCGGAAGGTAGATGCAGACGCCCATGCAGTGGCCACCAACTCGCCAATAGTAAGGCGAGTAGCCAGAATCTTCGTCTTGAGATCTGTGAGGTCGCGGGGAGTAAGTGGCTTTTGCTTTATGGCCGGCAGCGGGTCTTGCCAGATCAGCACTTCCTTCGGCACTTCGGGGCCCAGGTAGCGAGCGATCGGGCCCATGTCGCGGTGCGTTAGTTTGTACCATGCACGCGCAAAAGCATCGTTGAATTGATCCGGGTTATTCAAAAAGTTGCGTGAGATTTTTTCATAGATCGGATCGAAGCGCAAGGCCAGGTCGGTCGTTAACATCATCGGAGCGTGGCGCCTGGCGGGATCGTGTGCGTCAGGAACAGTGCCTGCGCCTGCGTTACCTTTAGGCTTCCACTGGTGCGCTCCGGCCGGGCTCTTGGTGAGTTCCCATTCGAAGCCAAACAGGTTCTCGAAATAGTTATTACTCCACTTGGTAGGAGTAGTGGTCCATGCGCCTTCCAGGCCGCTGGTGATGGTGTTTACCCCATGACCGGTGCCGAGTGTATTTTTCCAACCCAGGCTTTGTTCTTCGATGCTCGCGCCTGCCGGCTCGCGTCCGACATATTTGGTGGGATCGCCTGCACCGTGAGTTTTGCCCAGCGTGTGCCCACCGGCAATCAAGGCCACTGTTTCCTCATCGTTCATCGCCATACGCCCGAAAGTCTCGCGGATGTCGCGGGCCGCAGCCACCGGATCAGGCTTACCATTCGGGCCTTCCGGATTTACATAGATGAGTCCCATCTGCACGGCACCGAGCGGATTTTCCAACTCGCGATCGCCAACATAACGTTTGTCTCCCAGCCAGTCGCTCTCGGGTCCCCAATACACATCTTCCTGCGGCTCCCACACATCTTCGCGGCCGCCGGCAAAACCGAACGTCTTAAAACCTGCCGCTTCCAACGCGCAATTACCAGCCAGAATCATTAAATCAGCCCATGACAGTTTCTTGCCGTACTTCTTTTTGATCGGCCAAAGCAGGAGCCGGGCCTTGTCCAGATTCGCATTGTCCGGCCAGCTGTTGAGGGGCGCGAAGCGTTGCGTGCCTGCGCCGGCACCACCGCGACCATCAGAGATGCGGTAGGTTCCAGCGCTGTGCCAGGCCATGCGGATGAAGAAGGGGCCGTAGTGGCCGTAGTCGGCTGGCCACCAGTCCTGCGAGGTGGTCATTAACTTGAAGATGTCCTTCTTCACTGCTTTGAGATCCAGCTTCTTGAACTCCTTGGCGTAGTCAAACTTGGCATCCATGGGATTGGAGAGGGCCGAGTGCTGCCGAAGGATGTTGAGCTTCAGTTGGTTGGGCCACCAGTCGTGGTTACGCGGACCGGTGCCCGCGGTTTGCTTGACTTCGCCACCGTGAAACGGGCATTTACCGTTGCCGTTCATGGTTGCATGAGCCGTTGCTGCTTCTGTGTGATTTGCCATAGTATCGAATGGATTGGTTGTCTTTATTGAATCTTGATCAAGATTACAACCCGAACGTCAATAAATCAAATTGATTATTTTTATGATCTTATAGTTAATATCTATGACTTTGACCCAATTGGAGTATGTGGTGGCGTTGGATACGTACCGCCATTTTGTACTGGCATCCGAAAAATGTTTTGTGACACAGCCTACACTGAGCATGCAGATTCATAAACTCGAAGAAGAGTTGGGAGTCAAGATTTTTGATCGAACCAAGCAGCCCGTTATCCCCACGGAAATTGGCAGCCAGATCATCGCCCAAGCTCGAAAGGTATTGCGCGAAGCCCAGTTGGTGAAACAATTGATCAGCGACCAAAAAGATGCCTTGGCGGGAGAGTTGCGCATCGGGATTATCCCTACGCTGGCGCCCTACCTGCTGCCGCCTTTGTACAAGTACATGCGCACCAAGTACCCGCAACTTAACCTGATCGTGAAGGAAACCATTACCGAAGAAGTAATTCACGAGGTGAAAAGCAACCGGCTCGATTGTGGACTTGTAGTAACACCGTTAAAAGACCCGTCTATTAAAGAGGACGTACTTTTCTACGAAGAGCTTTTTGTGTATGTGTCGCGGAAAAATGCGTTGTACGACAAAAAGTATGTGCTGGCCAATGAGATTGACCCCAACCAGTTGTGGTTGTTGGAAGAGGGCCATTGTTTCCGGTCGCAGATTTTGAATTTGTGCGAGCTGCGCAGAAGCAGCGACTTTCATTTCAAATACGAAACCGGCAATATGGAAACGCTGAAGCGGATGGTGGACAAGAGTGATGGGATTACCATTCTGCCTGAGCTGGCGGTGATGGAGTTTACTAAGACCCAACGTAAACTGGTGAAGCGTTTGAAGGAGCCGAGTCCGGCACGGGAGGTGAGCCTGGTGACGCACCGCGATCATATTAAAACCCGGCTGATCCAAACACTAAAAGACGAGGTGTTGCAAATTATCCCCAAGGCGATGCGCAACCTGCATAATAAGCGGGTAGTGGAAATCAGCGACTGAGCCAGTCGCGCACGCAACTCGAGGCAGCGGGAACTATTCCCCTCTAATATATTGTTCTGCCAATAATGAAAAATCTTTTTTTTACAGTGGCGCTTGCGCAAGCGAGCCGAATAGCAGGAAAGCGTGGGCGTTTATTGCAAGTGGTTGCGCAATTAACCCATCGACTGGTGCGCATGGATCGTAAAAGTATTTCTGCTGTCGAGCTCAAAGAACGCCTTCAGATTTTGGGAAGGCTGGTGGCTGCTTATGCGCGGGGGCGTTATCGTGTTATTCCGGTAAAGACGCTCCTCATCCTGGTAGCGGCCGTGTTATATTTTCTGAATCCTCTTGATATCGTACCCGATGCGATATTGGGTGTAGGATTAATGGACGACCTGGCTGTGCTAACCTGGGTGTATCGAAGCGCGCAGCAAGAGGTGACCAAATTCACCCAATGGGAAAAGTTGCGCGGTGGCGAAATTGTTGTTACTTAATAACGCCTGCGCTAGGGTAGGAGCTGTACAAACTCACTACAAAAAAACTACCCGACTTACCAAGGCAGGCCGGGTAGCGTTTCAAAATTTGATGTTTAGATTTACAATACGATTTTTCCATCTCGAATTACCACCCGCCCATCAATTTCAAGGGTAGTCGTTTCTATCACCACAATCGGGTTCGCACCCTTGCGATGAAGGTCGGCTCCAAGTTGCTCCAGCAGGGGCAGGGTGTGTTGGCCGCCCATGAGCAACACTTTTTGACCGGCTTTTATGCCGGCCGTTTCATCAATTAAACGCTTGCTGAGCGCAGCCCAGTCGGGCGAAGCAGATTGAGCCGATACGCTGGCAATCGCCAGGGCGAAGAGTAAAAATGGGAGCGTGGCTTTTTTCATAGTGGTTTGTATTAGGTTCGTGTTTAGATCTTAACTTTCGAGTAACAACAATGTGAGCAGAACAAATACGGCAGT
>JBIIVI010000226.1:0-5914 GCA_044339555.1 Cyclobacteriaceae bacterium
TTTTTTTGGCGTGCCCCCGCAGCCGGCTTGAGGTGTCCTACACCTCAAAGGTGTAGGACACCTCTCCAACCCGCCGCGGGGTCGGGCTTTCGCGGGTCGCCACCCCCCGCACCAGCCATTTCGGGCTCCAATCACGCGAGGCGCGTGACTCAATCCCTCACGCAAATGGCCCCACCAAAAACAACAGGAGTCATGACAAACGGTGTTGCCCGCGGTTAGTCGGGATTTGTAATCCCGACTTCGAACCGCCAACCCTGAAAAGCGATCTTAAAAAAATTCTAATCGGTTCGGAATTGCAAATCCTGACCAACTTAGGGTTTGTAATCCCGACTTTTCACTCCCATTCCCCTGTTGGTGTTCTTCACCAACAGGTAAATCAAACTCGGTTAGTCGGGATTTGCAATCCCGACTTCGCACCCCCAACCCTGAAAAGCGATCTAGAAAAGATTCTAATCGGTTCGGATTGCAAATCCTGACCAACTTAGGGTTTGTAATCCTCCCTTCCCCTGTTGGTGTTCTTCACCAACAGGTAAATCAAAAGGTGCTATTCAACAACCACCCGCGGTTAGTCGGGATTTGTAACTAATCGGGTCGGGATTGCAAATCCCGACCAACTTAGGAAACTGAATGAAATCCTGAAAAGATTCTAATCGGATCGGGATTGAAAATCCCGAGCAACCCAAGGGTTCGGGATAGGTTGATGCGGTACAACACAGCATGGTTGGAAATCCAGTCCAACCTGAATTCTACTTCCTAGACTCCCGATACCCCAGCCCGTACACTGGTCGGCCCGGAAATTTTCCAGTGTGCTCCCCCCCACACAACACCGCCACACCATTTACCCATACGTGCCGCACACCGGTAGCATATTGATGGGCGTTCTCGAACGTGGCGTGGTCATGCACGGAGGCCGGATCGAACAGTACCAGGTCGGCATAATAGCCCGGCTTCAGCAACCCGCGTTTCGGCAACTTTAAATTGGCCGCCGGCAAACCGGTAAGCCGATGCACGGCCGCTTCCAGCGGCATCACTTTTTCTTCGCGCACATACTTCGCCAGGAACCGTGCAAAACTTCCGTACGCACGCGGATGGGTTAAGTCGTTCAGATACGCACCTTCGGCCGCAATCGAATAGGCATCCGAACAAATGCTCACGTACGGTTGCCGCAACATCTGCTGTAGGTTTTTTTCGGAGATCAGAAAGTAAATACACGGAATATTCCAGCGGTCGGCTACCAACAAATCCAACGTGGTTTCATCACTGCTCTTGCCATGCAGTCGCGCGATTTCGTCCAGCCGCTTGCCGCGGTAGAGTCGGTTGAGCGAATCCTTGCGGAAGCCGAGCACCAGCACATCCTTGGGGTCGGAATTTTTGGTGGGGATTCCCAACCGAAGTTCCTCCAGCACGCGTTGTCTCACACGCGCATTTTTCAGGCGTTTGCGCATGGCCGCTGCTCCACCCGCCTGCACCCACGTAGGCACTCGTGCCAACAGGCCCGTGGCGCTGGCGGTGTAGGGGTACATGTTGGCGGTAATCTTCAAGCCCGCCTTTTGGGCACTATCGATTTTGGCCAGTACTGTGTCAATCTTATTCCAGTTGCGGACGTGGTTAATCTTTAGGTGGTAAATCTCGGCAGGCAGATTTGCTTCACGCGCAATCCGAAACAACTCGTTCAAACCTGCATAAATGCCATCGCTCTCGCTGCGGATGTGGCTGGCGTAGAGCCCACCGTAGGTGGCCGCTACTTTCGCGAGCTCGATCAGTTCTTCGGTGGTGGCAAAGTCGGCAGGTGCATAAATCAGCGAAGAGCTCAGGCCCATCGCGCCCTCGCGCATCGCTTCTGCCACCAAGGCTTTCATACGTTCCAACTCGGCCGAAGTAGGCGCACGGTTCTCACGACCGATCACCAGATCACGCACAGTAGTGGCACCCACAAACGAGGTGTAGTTGACGGAAACGCCCCGTTGCCGCAAATAGTCAAAATATCCGCCCAGCGTGCTCCACAGGGTGTCGTTCTTTTTCGGTTTGCGCGGCCCTGGGCTCCAGCCTTCGCCCATTACTTCCAGTGTAACGCCCTGCTTGAGATCGCTCAGACCACGTCCGTCCTTCAGCAGCGAGTTGTCGGCCCAACTCAACATGTTAATAAAGCCGGGTGCGAGAGCCATTCCGTGGGCGTCCACTTCTGTTTTTCCGCGGGCTTGGAGCGAACCGAGCGCCACAATGGTATCGCCTTGTACGGCCAGGCTGCCGCGTTGCGGGGGCGAGCCGCTTCCATCGAACAGTACCGCGTTGGTGATGAGCAGGTCGTAGGTGGGCGGTGGTTCGCATGCCCAAAGCGCCAGTACACACGCTACCACCGCAATTTGTTTCATCGCCCGAAGTCGTCCTGCAGCCGCACGATGTCGCTTTCGTCCGACGGGTGTTGCGGATCGGTGTGTATCCAGATTTCGGTTACAATCCCCCACCCTTGCGGCACACCTACCAAGCGGTGGCGTTCGCCTTTTTCCATACGCAGGGTCTTCCCAAGTTCCAGAGGTTGCAGTGTAGTTTCAGCGTCTGTCAGGCTGCGCACAATGCCGGCCACACCACCCGCCAGTTTCCAAATCTCCGCACGGCGAAAGTGGTACTGCCAGGAAAGCCGCTTGCCGGCTTCCACCACCAAAATCTTCGGACTGAGTTTTTGTTTTTGTTCTTCGGGCAACAGGCGCACCTCGCTAAAAAAGTGCTCTTGAAACTTTTGCGCCTGCGCTTCATCAATCACAAAAAAACCGCCCCACGGCTTTTGCCATTCTTTACTGACGGTTCGAAATCCATAAGCCGTTAGTTCGTTTTCGATAGATTGTAGAAACGCCTGCTTGTCGCCTTGAAATTGAGAAGTGAATACCATAACCCCGTAATTGAGTTAGAAAGAAACAAAGGATTTACCGTTTAGCAAAAATTCGATTTTAGTTTTTGAGAAGAACCCGCGTTAGTTGATCTTCGATTGAAAATTACCCACCATGAAGCCTACCCTTCTACTCGCTGGCCTTTTAATCAGCTGCTCCAGCATCGCGCAAAGCATCGTTAAAGAATCGCTTAAACTGAAGAGTACGATTCTCGGAAAAGACGTAGAGTATAGCATCTATCTGCCGCCCGATTATGCGACTTCGGAGCGGAGGTATCCGGTGTTGTACCTTTTGCATGGATTTACCGATGACGAAACCGCGTGGACGCAGTTTGGCGAGGTGAAGGCCATTGCCGATGCGCAACTTCAAAAAATGGAAATGACGCCCATGATCATTGTGATGCCCGATGCAGGCACGAGTTGGTACATGAACAGTGCCGATGGGAAAGTGAAGTTCGATGACTTCTTCATCAAAGAGTTTATCCCTTTTATCGATGCCACCTACAAGACCCGAACGCAACGCCAGTTCCGCGCGCTGGCCGGATTATCGATGGGCGGCCTCGGAACATTGATTTACGCATTCAAATATCCGGATCTGTTCTCAGCAGCGGCACCCCTTAGTGCTGCGGTGTTACTCGATGAAGAAGTGATCAACACGCCAGCGGATCGCTGGGCGGGCGCCTACGGCATTCCCATCGGCAAAGATCTGGCCGGGGCAGCTCGGCTTACGGAACATTATAAAAGCTACTCACCGCTCTACCTAGTAAAGAATGGCCTTGCAGATGAATTAAAGAAGGTGCAGTATTATATCGACTGTGGCGACAAGGATTTCCTGATCAAAGGCAACATGGCGTTGCACGCAGCACTGATCGACAAACAAATTCCGCACGAGTTCCGCGTGCGCGAAGGGGTGCACAACTGGACGTATTGGCGCACGGCATTGCCCGATGTGTTCCGTTTCATCAGCACCAGTTTCCACCGTTAGCAGGCCGCACAACCAGGCCTTTCGAATAGAATTTACACGCCCGTTTCCGGACGGTACTGTTCGTTATCGCCTGTTCTGCGCCAACAAAACCGCCATCCCACGTTGAAAAAGGCATTTATTCACTCTTGGCACGATGGTGGCAATCAGGGGAGCATAACCCGCTCCTATGTTCAATAATTACTTCGTTATCGCCTGGCGCAACCTCGTTCGCAACCGTAGCTACTCCATCATCAACATTGGGGGGTTGGCGGTAGGCCTCGCTTTCTCGATTCTGATTTTGCTCTGGGTGGCCGATGAGTATTCGTACGATCGGTTTCATGCCAACTACAAAAACATCTATCAAATCTACCAAAGCTCCGAATGGAATATGGGGCATATCGGCACCGGGCCGTCTATGCCGTATCCGCTCAAAGAAGCACTCCCCACCGCGAGCAGCCAAATCAAACACGTTGCCATGATCAACTGGGGCGAAGGAAACCTGCTGCAAGTAGGCGACAAACGCCTGAGCGAATTTGGATATAGCGCCTCCGAAGAGTTCTTCCAAATTTTTGGCTATGAATTAATCAAGGGCAACCCCGCCACCGCATTAGCCGAACCCACCGGCATCGTCATCACCGAATCTACGGCGCGTACATTTTTTGGCCAGGAAGATCCGATGAACAAGACCATCCGAGTCGACAACAGCCGCGATCAGAAAGTGACCGGGATTGTAAAAGACCCCCCCCAAAATTCCTTTCTGGAGTTTGACTATATCTTGCCGTTTTCCTTTTTTGAGGCCACCCAATCGTGGGTAAACCGCACCAAGACCTCGTGGGACAACAACTCGTTTCAAATGTTTGTGTTGTTGCAGGACGGCGCCACTGAGAAAGGTGTGAACGGGAGCATCCGCGACCTGATTAAAGCAAACAACCCCAAATCCCCCACGGCAGAGCTCTTCCTGCACCCCATGAGTAAGTGGCGGCTACAAGGAAATTTTGAGGAAGGCGTGAACACGGGCGGCCGCTTGGAGTACGTACAGTTGTTTACTGTGATTGCCGTGTTTGTACTGTTGATTGCCTGCATCAATTTTATGAATCTGGCCACTGCGCGAAGCGAGAGCCGGGCTAAGGAAGTGGGCATTCGCAAAAGCATTGGTTCCCGCCGGAAAGAACTGATTGCTCAGTTCTTGGGCGAGTCGATGCTGATAACACTGCTCGCATTTGTTTTAGCATTAGTGCTGGTTGAACTTCTTCTACCGGCTTACAACTTGCTGGTAGAGAAGAATGTGTTCGTGGACTATTCCCAGTCCACTTTCTGGATAGTTGCGATCGCGCTCATTGTGGTGGTCGGGTTCTTCACAGGCAGCTACCCCGCTTTCTATTTATCCAGCTTCCAGCCGGTGAAAGTGCTCAAAGGAAAAATCAATGCAGCCAAGGGCGGCAGTACGCCGCGTAAAGTACTGGTGGTCTTGCAGTTTACGTGTTCCATTTTTTTGATCCTCGGTACGATCGTGATCTACCAACAAATCATGCATGTAAAAAATCGCGACATGGGCTACGATCGGGAAAATCTGATTCAGGTTTGGACCAACGGAGAACTGGAAACGAATTTCCAGACGATACGCGAAGAGTTGGTGCGTACAGGAGCTGTCTCGTCCATCTGCAAAAGCAACAGTCCGGTCACTTCGATCTTTTCTACCAATGAAGTAAAGTGGCAAGGCATGCCCACGGATTCGCGCATCTCCTTTAGTACCATCGCTACCGAATACGACTATACGAAAACGTTAGGCGTGAAGATGATTCTTGGCCGCGACTTCTCGCGCGATTTCCCCAGCGATTCGTTAGCGGTTGTGATCAATGAAGCCGCGTGGGAAATGATTGGCTTTGAAGACCCCATCGGCCAGAAGTTGGAATGGGGCGGCACCCAATACGAAATCATTGGTGTAACACAAAACATGGTGATGGCGGAAGCCACCAGCGTGGTACAACCGCTTTCCATGTTTTTGATTCCTGGCTGGACAAGTACGATCACCATCCGGCTGAACAAAACCAACGACCTGAAAGCGG
>JBIIVI010000227.1:0-5861 GCA_044339555.1 Cyclobacteriaceae bacterium
GATCGCCAGCATAATACCTTCCGGATAAGCCGGGTTAAACACCCGGATCAATACCGTAAAGACTCCAATCAGGAAGCCATAAATCCACTTTCCGGTTTCGGTATGCGCTGCCGTTACCGGATCCGTGGCCATGAATACGGCCCCGAAAGCAAGGCCGCCCATCACCAGATGATAGTGGGCCGGCATCATCACAAACGGATTACCACCCACCAGATTTAGAAACAGTCCCATTACATAGGCCCCTGCAAACACACTGAAAATGATTTTGGCGCTGCCCACCCGGGTTAGAACCAGAATCGCTGCTCCGATCAAACACATCAAGGTAGAGGTTTCGCCAATACAACCGGGTATTACACCCATGAACATGTTGTAGAAGCTGTAAATTCCATCGCCCCAGCCGGCACCGAAAGAGTTCAAATCAGCCACCACATTGCCAGTTGAAGCAGCAGCTACCGCCAGCGGTGTGGCCCCCGAATAACCTGCTACTGTCTTTGCGCCATCGCCTAAGAAGGCCCAAACCTCCCCCGAAATTTCGGTGGGATAAGCAAAGTATAAGAAGGCGCGGGCTGTTAACGCGACATTCAAAACATTCATGCCCGTTCCGCCAAAAGCTTCTTTGCCAATAATCACCGAAAACGCTGTTGCTACAGCTACTTGCCAAAGCGGGATATCGGGCGGCATTACTAACGGAATCAATAACCCGGTAACCAGGAAACCCTCGTTTACCGGGTGCTTGCGCAGGATGGCAAACACAAACTCGATTCCCAATCCCACTCCATACGAAACCACCACAATGGGCAGCGTCTGGATAAGACCGATTAAGAACTTATCAGCCAGCGTGGCAGAAGCTGCTTGCCCCAGTGCCAGGTAATGCTGGTGGCCCACATTCCACATTCCAAACAACAAACAGGGCACCATGGCGATAATCACCGTCATCATCAGGCGCTTTAAATCCACGGCATCGCGAATCTGCGCACCTTTAGAACCCGTCGTGGTGTCGGGCGAAAACGCAAAGGTTTCCAGCGCCTCAAAAGCGTAATAGTACTTCTCCAGTTTTCCGCCCTTTTCAAAATTGGGCTTCAGCTTGTCTAACTGATCACGTAAAAACTTCATCTCTTAGCTGTTTTGCATTAAGTCAATTCCTTCGCGCAACATTTGCTGAATCTCGTGCTTCGAAACATCGGCAAACTCGCACAGGGCCAGATCTTCTTCTATTACCTCATAAATGCCCAAGGCCTCCATCTCATCCAGATCCTCGGCCAGTATTGACTTTAATAAATGAGTGGGCAAAATGTCCATGGGCACCAATTTTTCAAAAACTCCGGTTTGCACAAACGAACGGTGCTCGCCATTGGTATTGGTGGTGGCCGTAAACTCTTTACTCGGGGCCAGGAACGAGAACAGCCCGAAAGCGCGGTGAAAACTTACTTTCGATGCCGTGGGCATTATCCAACCCAGGAACTCGTGATGGTTGCCTTCCGGCAGAACCGTGATTTGGTGGTCGTAAAAACCAACATGGCCATCCGCACCAATGCTGGTTCCCGTGAGGACGTTGCCCGACACGAAACGAACATTGGGTGCAGTAAGGTTGTCTTTCACTATTTTTTTAATGGAAGAGCCCGTCTGAATCTTGTAATACTGGGGTTGCTTTACGGCAGGACCGGTAAGTGCCACAAGGCGTGATGTGTCGTACACGCCATTTAAGAACAATTTACCGATTTGAATTACACCAGCCGGGTTGATAGTCCAGACCACATCGCCCTTATTGATCGGATCAACGTGGTGAATCTGAACGCCTACACAACCTGCCGGATGCGGTCCGTTAAACTTGTTTAACTCCATGCCCTTCACTTGCGAGAACACCGTGGCGATTTCACTGGTGGTATGCACATTTACATGCACCGCTCCGGACGTAAGGCGCTTTAGCACATCTACCCCTACCTGAAAAAATTGATCCTGCCCCTTGAACAGTACTCCATAATCTGGAGCGGCCGGGGCGGTATCAAATGCTGAAATGTGAATAGCCTTTGGCGTGGCAGCCGGGTTGGCAACTACCCCAAATGGGCGCTGAATAAAATTCACCCACACCCCGGACTTCAACAGGTTGGCTTTGATTTCGTCTACACCAATATTTTGAAGATCGGATACCGAGTACTTTTTGAACGACTCGTACTCCATATTTTTGTCAGCCAGGATTTTGATCTCCAACAGCTTTCGCTTATCGCCGCGTTTGATCTCCACTACCTCCCCACTCACTGGAGCGGTAAACAAAACGGTATCGAAGCGCTTGTCGTGAAACAAAGGGGAGCCGGCCTTTACCACATCGCCTTCCTTCACCACCGGCTTGGGCATGTATAAACCGTGAAAATCGGTGGGTTTAATGGCAAATGTGTCGGCCATTTCGGCCTCTACCACTTTGGGTTGTGGTTTGCCTGCCAGGTTAATGTTAAATCCTTTTTTGAGACGGATGAATTTGCCCATACAGCGGCAATTGAGTTAGTTTTTTGAACGGGGCAAAATTAGCAATTAGGATGTGTAAACAAAGGTTTTTGGGCCGATCGGCTACAGTTTGTTAACACCCAATAAAAATGGCAAAAAAGGCGTGTCTATTTCCTCCGTTCGAACTTAAACATGAGGGCTAACGCCAGCCGTACCACCTCGTCTGTTTGCTCGTCAATGGTTACATGTGTGGTGTCCAATTCAACTGCTTCAGGCGCTTTTCGGAGCGGGCTTTCGGCCCGAGTGCTATCGATTTGATCTCGTTTAACCAGGTTGTCGATAATCGTATCCAACTCCACTAATTCGCCCTTTTCCAATAGTTCTTTTTGCCTTCGAAAAGCCCGCGTTAGGATATCGGCCGTTAGGAACAATTTTAGTTCGGCATCGGGGAAGACTACCGTGCCGATGTCGCGCCCGTCCATCACAATTGCTTTGTCGCGTCCCATCTTGCGCTGCTGCTCCACCATCGCCACGCGCACCTCGCGTAGCGCACTTACCTGACTTACGTTCTCGGATACCTGCATACTGCGAATTTCTGATTCCACTCGCAGACCGTTTAGGTACGTTTCAGAAACGCCTTTGCTGTTTACAAGGAAAATGATTTTGATTTCCGCCAACGCACGACTGACTTCCTTGGGATTCGTGAGAGCCACGTGGTGCTGTAAAAAATAATGAGTTACAGCTCGGTACATTGCACCCGAGTCGATGTAGCGGTAACCCAACGTGGCGGCAACCAATTTGGCAGTCGTGCTCTTCCCGCAGGCCGAGTAGCCATCAATGGCAATGGTAATCTTGCGCATCAGCAATCTTTTTGCGGGCAAGGGATGGGTTTGCCCGGCTTCAGTTTCTTTTTGTGATACTTATTGGAAGAACAGCCAACCGCAATCAACACCAGCAACACGAGGACCCAACGTATTTGTTTTCTCATCGCAGAAAGATAAATATTCGGCAACGTTCATGCCAACATCAGTTTTCCAAATTGCTTTGGTAGCTCATGCGAAAGCCAATTTTTTGGCCAGCTCCCAGCTCTTGCGTTTTTTCCAACTTTTGATGCAACGTGATAAATCGCACTTGCGGAAAAGGAGGCGCCACCAGATCATTTTCGATCGCCATCGCAAGGGCAATTTTGACAAGATTGGTGAGTTCGGTCTCGGTAATAGCCGCATCCGAGACTTTTTGTGAGAACGGAGCGAGTGGTCCATCGCCTTCTACAACATAACGACCCTCATGGTTAATCAGCAATCGCGCCAGCAAATAACCTGGGTCGTTGATGCGGTTGAACCGGATGGAATCGCTCATGAAATTATAAACCATAATTTGCCCGAAGTAGCGATTTACGTTTTGCTGTCGGATGTAGTCGGTCTGCATCACGGGATGGTCTTCAGGAAAAGTAACGATATTGGTATGCAGTACAAACACAAGCAAGTCGCCCGCCAGCTTGACCTGAAACTCGTGCTCGTTTACGACTACAAACTCCGTGGTTACATCCAGATCGGGGGGGTTTGCTTTGTTTTTGATTTCGGTGGTCACCTGACGCGCATCTGCCTGTAGCGTGCGAAAAGCCTGCAACAAATTCTTGTAGGTAATCTGCTTGGCTGTTGATTTTGTTTCGAGCAGCATACGAATGGTATCAACCGGATCGTTTTGGAGCGACATAAAAGTTATTGTAACTTTCAAAGCTACATAAATCTATTCAAGCCTTCAGTAAACCCCACGCGTATGGAAAACACCTCTAACGGCAAAGCAGAGAACTTTTTCCGCGAACTCGGCAAACGCATCGATCAGTTTTCAGGCGAACTAAAACAAGCCGGCACTCGCATGGAAAGCGAACTGCAGCAGCGCTATGAAGAGCTAAAGGCTTCGGCAGAAAAACTAAAGAACGAGGCGGAGAATAAAGAACGTTGGAAGGAAGTAGAGGCTAGTTTGAAAAAAGCTGGAGAAGAGCTCGAAAGAGCCATGAAGGCCGCCTTCCGAAAGCGCGACTCCGGCCAAGACCCGAATAGCCAACCAAACCAGTAACGATACGGGATTCGGGCGTTTCTAAAGCATTAGATTTTCACCCGCTTCCAGTCGCCTCTACGAAACAGCAAGATGGCAACAATGGCCATGGCAGATTCGGCAGCAACAATCGCGATATAGACCCCCATCGTTTCCATGCCCAGTGGTTTTGCCAGCAGATAGGCCAGCGGAATTTGAAAAGCCCAGAACCCAAACAAGCTCAAAATGGTGGGTGTTCGGGTGTCGCCTGCTCCATTAAACGCCTGGTTCACCACCATTCCATAAGCGTAAAAGATATAGCCCAGACACACCACTTGCAGGCACTGCACCCCATGGTGGATCACGACTGGATCGACCGAGAAAAACTCCACCAACGGCTGCGCAAACAAGAAGAACACCACCGTTACAAACACCATGAAAAGCAGATTGAAAAAGCCCGTTCGCCAAACCGATTTCTCGGCACGTTCGGACTCACCCGCCCCGAGGTTTTGACCAACTAACGTGGCAGCCGCATTGGCCAGCCCCCAAGCGGGCAAAATGGCAAACACGATAATGCGGATACCGATGGAATATCCGGCCAACGCCATGCTTCCAAAAGAAGAGATAATGCGCACCAGAAAAATCCAACTGGCCGATCCAATTAAAAACTGCCCCGTACCGCCAGCCGATACCTGAATCAGACTTTTTACGATCTGCCATTTCAAAGCCAGGTAATGGCCGTTTATTTTGATGATGCCGGGCCCTCTGAAAAGATGATACAATTGGTAAGCCACGCCCACCCCGCGCCCAATATTCGTGGCGATAGCCGCACCTGCTACTCCGTACGTAGGAACGGGGCCCCACCCAAAAATGAAAATCGGATCAAGAACGATATTAAGCCCATTCGAAATAATCAATGTACGCATCGCCAGGGAGGCGTTGCCCGCCCCACGGAAAATTCCGTTGATCAGAAAAAGAAAAAGAATGGTGGCGTTACCACCCAACATCCAAAGCGTATAACCGGAGTTGCGGGCAATCAGATTTTCGCTAGCGCCCATCAGCCTAAGCAAATCTTGAGCAAACCATAACCCCACTACGGAGATCACGATTGACAATCCGACTCCGATGTAGATGGCTTGTACGCTGGCCACCCGGGCCGCCTCCACATCTTGTTCGCCAACTCGGCGGGCAACCATCGCCGTAGCCCCCATGCTGAGTCCGATGCCTAATGAATATACCAGTGTTAACAAAGACTCAGTCAGTGTAACAGTCGCAAGCGCATCGTTATCATGCAACAGGCTGATATAGAAAACATCTACGATGGCAAATAAAGACTCCATGGACATTTCCAGAATCATGGGAATGGCCAATAGAAAGATGGCGCG
>JBIIVI010000228.1:0-5814 GCA_044339555.1 Cyclobacteriaceae bacterium
AGATAAAGTTTACCCCTACATTGACATCGTAAACGACGGGCTGGTGGTAATCAATTACAGTTTTTCAAGTAAAATATATCTGTACGATCTTGATACTGGCGAAATAGTAGAAAAGAACATCAAAAGTCAGTTTACAGACAATGAAACACCACCCATGCCATCTGATCAGATGAATGACATTTCGGCTCGGGTAAACTATCACCTCAATGAGCTAAATTTTTTTGGGGTGCGCTACGACCATTTTCGCGATGTGTATTTGCGCGTGCACCAGGATAAACGAGAGGCGGATGCGCGCCCGGTTTTCTATCTGACTATTATTTCAAAGAAGTTCGAAAAACTGACGGAAATTCGGTTGGCAGAAGACATCAAACCCTATTTTGAGATCGCTCCGGAAGGGGTCTTTTTTCCGGTTGAACCGCAAAATGAGTCACAACTTTGTTTCCAGCTACTTACACTGGGTAATAGTAACGCGGAAAATTAGAGGTGTATATTTTTAGCCCTGTTGGAAAGAGAGTACTGTACATTCTGTTTTTGCTGTTGCCTCTTTTTCGTTCTAGTCCAGTGGTCTATCTTTTGTTTATTTCCAGCAACCTAATTGTTAACGGAATAAAATATAACGCCGTGAACGTTCCCACAACAAGTCCGCCAATAGAAGTGATGGCCACGGGTCGCTGCAGTTCGGCACCCAACCCGGAGCTGAATAAAATGGGCGTGAGTGCCAGTACGTTGGTGCATGTATTCATTACAATGGGCTTCAGCCGGTCTTTACCGGCTTGCCGGATGGCTGCTTCTAACGGCAATGTCTGCCGGAGGCGATTAATCCGGTCAATTTTTAAAATCGCATCGTTATCCAACACGCCCAGTACCACAATCAACCCGATGCCAGCCATTACGTTTAGTGTGCCACCAGTGGCCCAAAGTAACAGCACCCCACCCGCCAGGCCAATCGGTAATGTGAGCATCACGATAAACGGTTGTTTGAGCGACTCAAACTCGGCAGTGAGGATGACATAGACCAACACGACTGATACGAGCAGGATCAGTACCAGGTCGCGCCACGTTTGTTCATTTTCGAATACCTGCCCGCTCCACGAAGCACTCAGGTCGTTCGCGCGGATGTGTCGGTTCACGGTTTGCATGACATCTGTCCGGTTGTTTGCATTCGCGAGTTCGATGCTTTGGTAGATACCGCCCGCGTCGGCCGTCAGGTAGCGATGGCTCTCTTCAAACCGAACAGATGCTAACTCGCGCAAGGGATACCAAAAACCATTTTTGGATGGCACCTCCCGGGTTTGCCACACGGCCAGAAAATCTGCCTGGGTACCGGCCGCAACTACCGGCAACTCGGCGCCAATCGTATTCAAGGTGGTGAGTACCGGGCTGCCGAAGGACAACCGGAGTTGCAACAACAGGTCTTCGAACGCTATGCCGAGGCGATCCATTTTTTCAAAATCGACTTTTACGAATAACATGGTTTGCTTTTCGAAGCCTTTTTCCGGTTTCAATGCAACATCGTTCGCCAGCTGCGCCAGTAGCGAGTCGCCTTCGGGTATAGCCAACACGCTGTTGGCGGAGCGGGTACGAAGCCGCGCTTCCAGTTCAGGCTGTCGTGATTCGAACAATTGTTCGAACGCATTGGGCGCATCGCGCACCTCGTAGCGTGCCGCCGGAAAGTGCTGTCTCAGGAATGTACGCTGGGCCACTTCTGCTGCTTGTTTAGTGCTGCTGGAGGAAGCCTTCCAGTAAATCTCTACATCGCGAGTGCCAAAGATGTCTTCATTCAACACGTACTGCTGCTGCCCGATGTCCGCCTCGCTCGTTAGCAGGGAGGGCTTCAGGTGCTCGAGTAAGGCCGTCACTCGATCCCGGTTGTCGGACACCGATACGGCCTCGTTCCAATCAATCCGAACGAAGCTCTCCGTCTTTTCAATCGCCGGGAAGGCCTGGCGTGGCAGGAACCACGTGGCGGCGATGCCCACCGGAACAAGCGCCAGCATGATTGCAAAAGATGTTTTCGGGCGCGCCCAGATCCAATCGAAGCCACAGGCATAACGTTCTTTCAACCACAGGAAGAACCGGCTGTCTTCGGGTGGAATTTCCGTGCGATTTCGAAACAAAATCAGGTATAGCAACGGCACGATCACAAACGTACAGAGCAACGACACCGACAGAATCGCAATCACCGACAGCGCCTGATCGTAGAAAAGTGCTCCGGTTAAGCCACTCAAAAAAATCAACGGTACAAATACGGCCAGATTGGTGAGCGCGGAACTCAACAGCGGTGCCATGACCTCCTCCGTGCCGCACACGCAACTTTCAAACACGGTTAACCCTTGCTTTCGTTTCATCAAAATAGATTCCATCACCACAATGGAATTATCTACCAGCATGCCAAGTCCGAGCGCCAACCCACTCAACGAGATAATATTGAGCGATAACCCAAATGCCCGGAACAGACTGAAGGCCAACAACAGGGATAACGGCAGCACAATGCCCATTAAGAGTGGTTCACGCCAACCACGCATGAATAGAAATAGCACCGCAAACGCGATGGCACCACCCCATACAACCGCCTGCGACAAATTATCAATGCTAACGGTGAGCAACTGCGATTGATCTTGCGTAGTGGCGAACGCAAATTGCGGATACTCGGCACGGAATTGGTCCACCGCCCCGTAGATTTTTGGCATCAATTCGGGCATCTTGGCGTCATCCTGTTTGTGTACCGTAATCACTACCGCATCTGTACCCTGAAAGAGGTGGAAACCCGTTTCGGCCTCCGGCTCTATGCGCACATCGGCCACCTGGCGTAGTGCCACCGATTGACCGGTTGCAAGAAGATCGATTCGAATGTTTTTTACTGCTTCAGCATCGGTTAACGGGTTCTCAATGTTCAGTTGATATTGATACGCACCTTCCTTAACGGTGATGGAACCCAGCGGCTGATTCACCTGACGGATGGCCTGGGCTACATCGTGCGGCGCGAGTTGCAGCGAACGCAACCGGTCTGTGTGCAGGCGCACGGAAATGATTTTACGCTTCACGCCATTCATGTCCACCAGGCCCACGCCCGGTTGTTGTTCAATTCGTCTCCGCAATACCTGGGTAGCCAGTTCGGAAAGTAGCAGCGCATCGGCCGGATTTTTTGGAATGGCCTGTATGCGGACGACCGGGATGTCGGACGTATTGGCCCGGGCTACAATCGGGCGGGTGAGGTCGCGTGGAAGTGCGGGGGTGAGGCGATCCAGCTTTTCGTTTGCTTCAATATATGCCAGGTTCATGGCAGTACCGAAGTGAAACGATAATGTGAGTTTGCCACCTTCGTTCTGCGCCACACTCTCAGCAGCTTTGAGTCCGTTAAGGGTGAGCATCGTTTCGCGAAGTGGCTTTAAAATGCGTTGCTCGATTTCCTCCGGGCCGGCATTCCTATAGGTAACTGCAATGGTGATTTGCGGAATATCCACCGCCGGTAGCAGCGACACGGGCAACTGGCGATACAACAGCCAACTAACAGCCAGCGCCATAAGCAGCGTCATGGTGAGACCAATGGGGCGTTGAAGGAGTGCGCGTAACACAGCTAAAGATAAATCTAATCAGAGATTGAGCAATGGGCTTCGCGGGGAAATTCAATTTCCATAGGGGCAGCGTAAACAAGTAGTTCCAGCACCGGCAGAGTTATCAACTATCAAGTAATGATGATGAGCCGGGCACCGAACCACCATGGGGGTATAAAAATGCGCAGTTGCGCATCATGTTCTTCAGGTACGGAAGGTTGACAGGGTACACGAGCCTTATTTGAGATGCCGCAACTTGCAGTGTGCAGTTGCGGCATTAGTTGAACAGGGGTACAACCAAATGTAAGTTTCAGGGTGTTTTTTTTTTTTTTTTGAGACTGCGGTACGGTTTTCGATCGATTTAAGGCAAGAGGCCCGGTTGGGAACGATGTAAGTTTTCTTCACTTTTCGCATGTCTCTTCTTGCCAATGATCAAGTACATTCGTTCTGTCGTAGTTGGTTTTCTACTTCGGAAGTAAAGTAAAAAACCACGTAACCACCACTTGTATGCAATTTGGTAAGTATCAGCAGCGCATGGAGTACTTAATTGAATTAATCCGAAAAGAGCGTACGGGCTCACCCAGAAAATTAGCAGCTATGCTTGGCGTTTCCGAGCGGATGGTCTACCGTTATCTTGAAGAGTTGGCGATAGGGCAGGGTAAGATTTGCTACTGCCGCAAAAAAAAATCATACAAATTCCGCTCACTGACATAAAATGGCAGTGGAAGGTATTTATTTTGAATCACTACCAAGGTGGTAGGAAGTAAAACTAAAAAGTGATAAAAATGAAAGGAAAAAATTTTGCCAAGGCAACTATCGTTGCGGGCCTAGTTGCTGGGGGGTCTCTTGCATTTCTTTCTCCCTACGATGGGAACGCATCAAGTTACACATGTAAACAGTCAATGGCGTATTGTAGTGGTGTACTTACCTACGCCTGCAAGCCTACGCCCAGCCCGGAGTTGTGTAGTCGCGCGTATTGTTTGATCAACTGTAAACTGTAGACTTTGATCAACTGTTAGACCTGTGGTTCTCAAGGCCGCACTCTCGTGGCCTTGAGAATTTCGTTTTTTCCTAAACTTTGTATTTGGATTGGTAAAAGGTGTCTTATGTCTTTTTTGTTAACTACTGAATATATCAAAAAGTGCGTTTTTTGGTTGATTATCTTTTTCGCGCTTCAATCTTGTAGGGAAGAGAATACGGAGATAGTAGCAAAGTTCAAAATTGATATTTTTGATAACTCGATCGAGAGTTTGAATTTCTCCAAAATAGACAGCATATTCACCTTTGACTCTACCGGTAATTTACTTTTGAGCCACAACTTACTTCTGCGAAGTGATTCGATGGAGTTGTTTGTTTTTGATCAAGACCTTCCGACTACAGTACTCCGATTCAACAAAAGGGGGCAGTTACTAAATCGAATCGCTTCTGTTGGCAACTCACTCGGAGATATTCCAGCGTTGAGTACGTTTGGTGTCCATCGAGGGAAAATTGAGGTTTTATCGCCCTATGGTGATAAGACTCAAATTTTCAGATATAGTCGGACAGGCCAACTCCTGTCAACTGCAACGCTTGATATTGTATGCTTTTCTTTTGTTCACTTGCAAGACGAGAGCTATTTTTTTTACAGCAGTTATAATTACCCAGAAGAGAAGTGGCGGTTGCGAGAAACGAAAGGCCAAAAAGTTGTTACAGAATACTTTGCGAATAACTATAAGGGCGTAAAATACCCGATTTACGAAGAGAATTTTTTCGCGTACGGCAATCAGTCGGCCTTATTTTTCGAGACTTTTAATACGAACTTATTTCGGGTGCAACCGGGAAAAAGCCCCCAAGTAGAGTGCCAAATTAATATTGGTCATTTTGCGATTGAGGATTCGTTTTGGGATGCGCACATTATGGACGGGTTTGCGGAAATTATGAAACAGGGGCTTTATAGCATTTATCGGGCTTTCGAAAATGAAACTTTTTTTGTGATCGATTTACGGTTTCAAAGAGAAGATGGCGCACTAAAGTCTCTTCAGATTTTCATTAATAAGGTTTCCGGTCAGATTACAAAAAATGAAGCGAATATTAAAGACCAAGACATTTTCGCGTTCCCGGTTGTTTTAACAGAAGATAATAAGGTCGGGTACACTATGAACGCTAAGAGACTTGCCGAAGAATTAGCTCGCAAGAATGTAAACATTAGCGATCGGGCTTTCGGAAGATCGCTCCCATCAGACTATTATGATAATCCGGTAATCGGTTTTGTGGCACTTAA
>JBIIVI010000229.1:0-5688 GCA_044339555.1 Cyclobacteriaceae bacterium
ACTTGTACCCCATGGTATTTCTCGTATTGAATCAGTTCCTTTTGCGACAGCTTTTTAATCATGTCCGTAACGGATGCTGCTTTCGTGTTCATCGCTTCTGCCAACGCGTTGGTCAGCACGGTTTGCTGGCCACCATCGGATAGGTGGTAGATGGTCTTGAGATAATTCTCTTCGGTTAGACTAAGCATGGCAATGACGGGCACAAAGGTACCTAATTTTAGATTGGTCTAAAAAATAATTTAAGCTTGAGATTGCTGATTAGCTTCTAGCGCTTCGATAAACTTCAGGGCTTCCTCTTCCCAAAATACCTTTTCCGGTTGGGTGGGATAGAAATCTGATTGAAGCTGTTGCCACAAGGTCGTGGCATCAAACTGTTTGAAGTCGATGGAGATACCTGCTTGCCAGGTTCGCACGAGTTCGCTCCATACTGGATGGTGCACACACACGATCGGCAACTGGCTGCCGAGGTATTCGTAGAGTTTGGTGGGGATCGAATGAACGGTATGTGGCGAAGGCGGATAGGCGATGATACCGGCATCTGCTTGAGCGATGGCGCCCATGATCGCTGAATGCGGCACCAGTTGATCGACGCCTGTAAGGATGATAAAGGGGGCCTCTGAAACGGCCGCCTGCAACTGCTCCCGCACTTCAGGAAGGGCAGCGTATCCGATCACATCGAGTCGTACGGGAGCACCGTGCGCCCGCAACGTTTTCACAAATTGAACGGCCTCAAAAATCCCGGTGGAGGGCGCTAGTGTGCCGCTGAACAGGAAGGTAAAAACCGGTCTTTTTTTTCGCGGTTGGAGGGAACTTCTTGCCACTTTGTTTTCGAGCACGTGTGCGCGACCGCCGAAAAAATCCATCTCATGGAGGTAGCCTTTTTCGGCCGGGAAAAAGCCGGTGTACAACGGTGCCAGAAGTTTTTCTTTAGCCCGTACCCAAAGCGCCAATGGCAGGCGCACCACCGATGGAAAGGCGCCCCCGAAGCGGATGTTTCGATAGTAGTTTTCCTGTAAATCGTACCAAATTTGGCAACCAAACAATATTCTGTTTGCTGCGCCAACTAACAGTAATTCATGTGTATTAACGATCAGAATGTCAGGCTTTACTTGAATACATTTCAACAGCACGCGCAGGGGCGCCCATGCTCGTTGAAAACTTAGTCGCCCAAACCTGCCGAGTCCCACGAGTTGCACGTTGGACGCAGCATTTGGCATTTCTCCAAAGCCAACAACGGTTACTGCAAAGCGCCCATCCTGCACCAGCGACAAAGCCATTTTTTCGTACATGCGCGTATCGTCCAACGGTTTCAACACGGACGCCAGCACTACTTTTTTTCTGCGTAACGGGTGCATCAAACCGGTACCGTGATAAACCTAACTCCGAACATGGACATGTGCCGATTTGTAGTTTTCTTGCGGGCCGTTAAAAATACACAAATGACTGAACTGATCGGCACCATTGAGCATGCGTGGCAACATCGCGAGGCACTGCAGCAACCGGCTACTCAACAAGTGATCCGCCAGGTAATCGAGTTGCTCGAAAAGGGTGAAATTCGAGTGGCCGAGCCGACCAGTGCCGGTTGGAAGGTGAACGAGTGGGTGAAAAAAGCGGTGATTCTTTACTTCCCGATTCAGCAAATGGAGACGTTGGAAGTAGGGCCATTTGAGTTCCACGACAAAATTCCGCTCAAGCGCGGCTATCAGGAAAAAGGAGTGCGCGTGGTACCGCACGCCATTGCCCGCTATGGGGCGTTTATCAGCAAAGGGGTGATTCTCATGCCCAGCTACGTCAACATAGGCTCGTATGTGGATGAGGGCACGATGGTGGATACCTGGGCTACCGTGGGCAGTTGCGCCCAGATTGGCAAGAACGTGCACCTGAGCGGAGGCGTTGGAATTGGTGGGGTATTGGAGCCTGTCCAGGCCGCTCCGGTGATCATCGAAGATCATGTGTTTGTCGGTTCCCGCTGTATCGTAGTGGAAGGCGTACGAGTTGGGCGTGAAGCGGTATTGGGCGCCAATGTGGTGCTAACCGGTAGTACCAAAATTATTGATGTTACCGGGGCCGAGCCGAAGGAATACAAGGGCGAAGTACCGGCCCGCTCGGTCGTGATACCGGGTTCCCTGCCGAAGCGATTCCCCGCGGGCGAGTATCAGGTGCCTTGTGCCCTCATTATCGGCCAGCGCAAAGAAAGCACCGACAAAAAAACGTCCCTGAACGATGCGCTCCGGGAGAACAACGTGCCGGTTTAACCATTTCTTCATTGGCACAGGCTTTGCCGTTACTTACGAAACTAGCTAATTTTGTGCGTATGGTTCGGCAGTTCGTTTTACGTGTAGGCTTAGCACTTGCTGTTTTCGGAGTTTCGGCCGGGCTCGTGGCCTGGCAAGCGCCGATGCGAGAGCTGAAGGAGCTTCCTGTTACACCCAATACCAGTTTCTCGGCCGGCGAGGAGCTGGAATATCGCGTAAACTTTGCCTTTATGACCGTGGGCAAGGCCATCACCAGGATTGATCGCAAAGTTTACAACATTCATCAAAAGGCGTGTTTCAAGATTGATTGTTATGGCGAAACCAGCGATTGGATTTCGTGGGTAACGCGGGTGAAGGACAACTGGGGTGCCTATTTGGATACCACATCCCTGAATACACACGTTTCCTATCGAAAGATTCGGGAGGGGCGCTACCGCAAAGACGAACTCGTTACGTTTAATCACAAAGACTTGAAAGCAGAGGTGAAGGTCATGAACCAGGAAACGGGAGTTTTCGAAAATCCCCAGCATTATGAAATCCCCAAAAACGCAAAAGACCTGGTGGGCGGCTTCATGTTGTTGCGTGTGATCGACTTCAAAAAAGTGCGGGTGGGCGATACTTTGAATATCTCCGGTTTTTTTGAAGACACCTCTTACACCTTAAAGGTGATGTACACGGGGAAAGAAACCATCAGCACCAAAATCGGAAAAATCCCGTGCCACAAACTCGTACCCATTATGCCAGACAACAAGATGTTTGATGGCGAGAACTCGATCACGGCCTGGATCTCCGATGACGCGAATAAGATTCCGGTAAAAATTCAAGCCAAGATGTTTATTGGGAGCACGGGTATTGAAATCTCCGGTTTCCGCGGTTTGCGCAACCAGTTGCGCATGGTGTTTTAGTTGCTTAAACGTCCGAATTTTTGTTGAACAGCACGGTAAACGTACTGCCTTCGCCCGGGGTACTCTGCACAGATATTTCGCCACCCATTGTTTCAACTTGGTTTCGCACCAAGAACAGGCCAACACCGCGACTTTCCGGGTTCGTATGAAATGTTTTATGGAGCTTGAAGACCTGATGACCGTAACGGCTTAAATCGATGCCCAAACCATTATCCTTTACGGTGAGCGAAGTAACGCCCTGATGCTCGGCAGTGATTACGTCAATAACCGGTACACGTTTTGGATGTTGGTATCGCAATGCGTTGCTGAGCAGGTTTAACAAAATGCTTTCCAGATAGACCCTGGGGAATTCGATGGTGGGAGCGCCATGAAAATCGGCCCGGATGTTTGCCCTGCTCTCGTTAATCTGCGCTACGAGCATCACGCGCACACGATCGAACTCGGACTGAAAATCCAGGTGCTGCCGTTGGATGTCGCGGTTTTGTTTGATTTTCAGAATTTCATTCAACTCATTTAAGCTGCTGATCAAAGAGCGACTTGCTTGCTGGAGCAGTCGGATCATTTCAGGCAGTTCCTCCGGCGCCGCATTCTCCATCATTTGCGCCAGGCTTACCAGATTACCCGCGGGCGACCGCAGGTTGTGCGACACAATTTGTGTGAATTCCTCCAGTTGTTCGTTTTTGCGGGTAAGGCTTTGCGCGATGGCGGTTAGGCGGCCGTTTTGTTCTTTGATCTGTTGTTCAACCTTTTTGCGCTGAGTGATATCACGGTATTCGGAGACCCGCACCCGTTTGCCGTGAAAAGGAATGGACTTCCCCTGCACCTCCACAAATATTCGGGTACCGTCCTTTCGGATCGCTTCCAAATCGTATGGATGTTCGTAGTCGGTCAGAATGTTTTTGATGGCGAGGGCTCGGTACTCGGGCGCAATGATTTGCAGACCATCCATGCCTCGCAGCTCGTCAAGTGTGTAGCCACTCATGTCGGCCAATCCAGAGTTGGCATCCAGAATTACCCCATTATCATGAATCACAATCCCGCCAAAAGAAGCCTCTTGCAGTCGCCTGAATCGTTGCTCGCTATCCAATAACTGCTGTTCTTGTTTTTGGCGTTCGGTAATGTCGCGATCGATGGCCATAACAAACCGCTGGCCGTCTACTTCCATTAATCCGGTGGTAACCTCTAACGGAAAAATAGTGCCGTCTTTCTTTTTGTGCTCCACCACGAAGGTTAGGTTCTCGCCCTTTATGATTCGGTCGAGGCGATCGGTTAGTTGGGCCGCTTCATCGGGCGTATCTAAATCGCGGATATCGAGTTGTAGAAATTCCTCCAGGGTGTAGCCATGCATGGCGGCAGCGGCCGGATTGGCGGATACGACTTTACCTTTGTGGGGCCCTTCGGCATGGATAATAAAAATCGCGTCTGTTGTACTGTTAAAAAGTGTTTGGTAGGAGAGTTGGAGGTGGCGTTTTTCCTGCTCACTCCGCACCGACTCGCTGATGTCGCGCATACTTCCCAGCATTCGAACCGCTTTGCCGGTGTAGTCGGCCATGAAGAAGCCACGATCCTGAATGGATAAGTATGTTCCATCCTTATTTCGAAAGCGGTAAACTACTTCATAAGTGCTCAGGTTTTGCTCGGCCGCGGTGAGTTCCGCAATACTGCGTTCGCGGTCGCCGGGGTGAATTAAATCTGTCCAGTAGTCGATGTGATCGATCTCTTCGGGAGTGAAACCAAACACTTGCTGAACGTTGCCGCTCCAAACGATTTTGCCGCTGGGCACATCGTAGTCGTAAACTACGTCTCCGGTAGCAGCCGTCAGCAACTCATAGCGGGTTTTCCATTCGGAACGCTCGAATTCAACTTGTTTCTTTTCAGTGATATCACGCGCCAGCCCGGTCATCCGAATCGGGCGTCCGTTCTCGTTGCGCATCACGTTGCCAACGGCCTCAATCCAACGAACATGTCCATTTGGCCAAATGATCCGATGCTCTACCACATAGTCCGATTCCGTATAAATGGAGGTTTCAATTCGATCCAAAACCGCGGCCCGGTCTTCAGGATGCGTTAATTGCTGATAGGTTTCAAAGGTGATGGTGGATGTGTTACTCAGTCCGAATATCTTGTACAACTCTTCCGACCAGGTCAAATGGTTTTCGGGAATGTCCCACACCCAAATACCCATCTGCGAGGCGCGAAGCGCCATACTCAGTTTTCGCTCACTCTCAAAATGTTTTTGTTCATTTTTCTTCAACTCGGTTACGTCCAGCACCAATACACTAAGCCCCACTACCAGTCCGCGTTTGTTCACGATAGGTGAATAGCGGTCTTCGTAAAATGCGCGTAACAACTTCGGATCACCGTATTCTTCCAGTACCGAAAAACTCGTGCCTCGTAAGGCTTTGTTGAAGTTTTTTCTGGCTTTTGCCCGATCCGTCTTACGAAGGATAAAATTCAGCATGCAATCGCCGGGCTTGATGTCTACGCCCCAGATTTTTTTCATCGTCACGGCATGACCCGGTGAATAG
>JBIIVI010000230.1:0-5678 GCA_044339555.1 Cyclobacteriaceae bacterium
AGCGGTAAGTCGATTTCATTTTGTGATATCGATGAAAAGGAATTCCTGAAAGACATCCAGAAGTTGATTGCCAAATCCATTCCTGTGGTGGAAGATCATCCATACCCCATGCAGGTCCACACGTTATCGGCACCCAAGCCACAACCTACGGGCAGGCGCAACTCCTCGCGCGGAAGCACGCCCGCAGGCAATGGCGGGAACCAGCGCGGAGGTGTAAAAACCTGGCGCGGGCAAAACCGGTACTAACAAAAACGCAAGCGGGCAAAAAATCTGGCACTTTCGTCCGTCATTTTTGTACCTTCGTTTCCATTCCAAAACCAACCTTCGAATGAGGAACTTAGCTCTTGCCCTTGGGGCCCTGCTGCTTTTGGCAGCCTGCGAATCAACACCTACTTCTACTCCAGGTACCCGCACGTCCGACTACGGGAGCCTGGTTACACTTTACCAGGAGTGGCGCACCTTCGAACAGCCGCCGCTGAAAGACGGAGCACCCGATTACACCGCGGCAACTTTTAAGTCGCGGGTTTCCGAATTCCAAAAACTGCAAGCCCGCTTGTTGGCGATGGATACCACCGGCTGGCCGGTACCACATCAGGTAGATTGGCACGTGGTGTGGGCAGAAATGAATGGCTTTGATTTCAACTACCGCGTGTTGCAACCCTGGACACGCGATCCCGCGTACTACAAAACCATTTGGATGGAGCGCAGCGATGTGCCCGCCCACGAAGGGCCCACCCACCATGGCACGCTGGAAGTTTGGACGTATCAATTTCCACTCGATGCTAACGCGCAGCAGCAGTTCCTCCGGGGCCTTCAAGTTATACCCGTGTTGAACGAACAGGCCAAGCAGAACCTAACAGGTAATGCACGCGATTTGTGGGTGGCTGGCATTCGCGACATTAAGACACAAAGCCGCGATCTCACAGGTCTCTTACAACTTCCGGGGGTGGATAGCCAACCGGAATTGGTAACGGCCATTCAACAGGCAACTGCTTCCACCGATGACCTGGCTGCGTGGTTGGAAGCGCAAGCTCCTTCCAAAACCGGTCCGTCGGGTATCGGGAAGGAGAACTACACCTGGTATCTCCAGAACGTACATCTCGTGCCACTTACGTGGGAAGACGAGGTCATGCTGCTGAAGCGCGAACTGGCGCGCGCCTGGGCTTCGCTTAAATTGGAAGAACACCGCAACCGGAAACTGCCGGAACTGAAACCAGCCGACACACCCGAAGCCTTTGCGGCTCTGGCCGACCGTTCAGCGAAAAGCCTGATGACTTTCTTGGAGCAGGAAGAGATTCTTACCGTTAAAGATTATTTTGAACCTGCCTTGCGCGAGCACCTGGGTTCGTTTGTGCCCGCCGAGAAAAGAAACTTCTTCGTCATCACCCTGCATCATGACCCCCGGCCCTTGTATTCACATTTCTACCATTGGTTTGAACTCGCCCGGATTGATCGCGAACCACATGCGAGTGAAATCCGCAGGCGGCCGCTGTTGTATAACATTTTTGATTCGCGTAACGAAGGGATGGCTACTGCGGTGGAAGAGATGTTCATGGATGCAGGGTTGTACGATGATGACCCACGTGTTCGTGAGATTGTGTACATCATGATTGCCCAGCGAGCAGCCCGCGGGCTCGGATCGCTCTACGCACACGCCAACGAGTTGACGATGGAAGAAGCAGGTAAAATCCACTCCGAGTACACACCCCGTGGGTGGATGAAAACGGAAAAAGAACTATTGCTCTTCGAGCAACATTTGTATCTGCGCCAACCGGGTTATGGCACCAGCTACATCACCGGCAAATACCTGTTAGAGAACGCCATGGCCGAAATGGCCCGTAGCCGTGAGCTGAAGAACGAGCCGTTCCGCCTCCAGGATTATTTCGATCAGCTAAACGCCATTGACGACATTCCGGTATCGCTGGCCCAATGGGAACTTACCGGAAGCGCACAGGCGCTGCAAGGAATCGGTGGCCGGAAGCTTACGGTTTCGAAATGAACAAACTCTACCCTTAGCGGATGAAACTCGCGAAGCGGTTACCCTAACAACCAAACTTACTTCGTTGAACCCACTTAATAAAAGTGGATCTACCTGTTTCAAGGTATTTTTGTATACTTGAGCGAGGGTTTTTTATGCAGCGACGAGTATTGGTGTGCGAAGATCACACCATTGTGGCCGATGGGTTGAAGTCAATTATTGAGAACAGCGCCGAGTTTGTCTTGTGTGGCCACGCCCGCACGCAGGAAGAAGGCATTCGCCTATTGGATAACCTCCAACCGGACATCTTGCTGCTTGATCTGAACTTACAAGGAGCCGATGGTTTCGGGGTGTTGTACGAAGCCCGTAAAAGGCCTGACACACTTGTACTAATTCTCACCATGTACCGAGATGAATTTCTCATCGCGCGGGCGCAAGAGGAGGGCGCACATGGATTCCTTGAAAAAACCGTGAGCAACGAAGAACTGCTGGCGGCCATGGATCGTAGTCCAGCCGATGGGTTTTTCCTCTCGCGCATGTTGCGGCAGGAAGCGGAGACCAGGCAAAAGTTTCGCGATCAGTTCGCCAATAAAATGAAGTTGACCAACCGCGAAATGGAGTTGATTCCACTTTTCGCCGATGGTCGCACCGCCCAGGAGATTGCCGACTTCTTGAATCTTAGTTACTTCACGGTTGAAACCCACCGGAAAAACATCTTTAAGAAACTCCAGATTAACAACGTGGTGGAACTGGTAAGATTCGTGCATGAGAACAAGCTGGTGTAGCGCGGTTGTACTTTTCCTGTGTGTGTCTGTTGGTTTTGCTCAGGCTCAAAAAGGTTCAGATCCTCAGCCTAAACGACAGTCGCTGTTGGGCGCTTCCTACGTACTGGAAACGTCCGACACGGTACAGGCAGCGCACGTAGCAGCGGCCTGGTTTGCTAACCCCAACCAGTTTCGATTGCTGGAGTGCGCCAACATCGGCTATCAGGCCAGCACCTATTGGGTGGTGGTGCCACTTCGCAACTGGCCGGCCGAAGCCACGAACTTGTTGGAAATTGCCAACCCCCATCTCGATCGGGTACAATTGTACTGCATCACGGGAGGCGAGTGCAAACCCGTGGGTGGGGAGACGGGTGACGATTTACCGTTTCGTACCCGCAGCATCGCGCATCGAAACTTTGTCTGGAATCTCGAACCGTTGACCGGCCCGGAAGAAGTATTCCTGATTCGTATCCGCAAGCCCAACTCCAGTCTTAGTTTACCGATCTACCTCACCAACCTCAATGCTTTTGAGCAACAGAATACACGTCATAATGTGTGGTACGGCTTAACCATTGGTATGATGCTGGTGATTGCCTTGTATTCCCTGCTGGCCGGGTTGTTCTTAAAGCGTTCCGTGTACATTGCTTACTTCTTTTTCATCCTGTCAGCCATCTTTTTATTAGCCACTGCGGAAGGTCTGAGTTTTGAATTCCTCTATCCGGACTGGGGCCAGTTTAACAGTATCTTTCGTGTGGTGGCCGTGGGGCTCGCCTCGGGTGCATTTGTCATCTTTTCGCGTCTCTTCTTGAGCATCCCGCGGTACCGGCCGGGAATCGACCGCGTTCTGAAGGGGATTTTGATTTTGTACTTGATTTCCATTTTACTCACCCCATTTTTTTATCAGGCATTGCTGGTTATTGCTTACATCGCTGTGCCCATTATTTTATTTACGGCTACCACGGCGGCGTTGCTGTTGGTGTTGGCGGCTGCTACCACGTTACGTCAACAACGCGAAACCTCGGCGTTCTTTCTCGCGGCCTATGCGCTTATCTTCGTCACCAGCTTAGTCACGGTAATGGAGGATTATGGCTGGATCGAAAAATTACCTTTTAATATTCTGTTCATCGGTTCATTGGCCGAAATGTTGGTGTTTGCGGTGGCGCTCACCTATCAAATTAAGAACCTGTATGAAGAACGCAACTCCCTCGCGGTGCGGATTCGCAAGCATCAGGCTGAACTGCTTCAAAGCTATGTAAGCGGGGTAGAACTCGAACGGCAGCGCGTTTCGCGCGAGTTGCACGATGACATCGGGAGTCGGCTCACGGCGTTGAAATGTGCCGTAGAAAGGGGCGGAGGCGGCCCTGTTTCGGTGGCCGATCAGGTGGACGCGCTGGCGAACGATGTGCGCTCGCTCTCGCATCAACTCGCACCACCCTCACTGCATGCCAACGGCTTGGTGAGCCTCGTTGAGTCGCTTGCACACGATGCGCGCCAGAACGGCTTGCAGGCAACAGTGAATAATTTTGATTTTCCGGCAACGCTGCCCGAGCAAACCAAAACCGAGTTGTTCCGGATCATTCAGGAGGCGGTGCAAAATGTAGTGAAGCACGCGCATGCTACTGCGCTGGCCATTCAGTTGTTTCGCCACGACCAGCAGTTGGCAGTAACTATCGAAGACGATGGGCGTGGGTTTAACACCACCCAATCGAATGGTGGGATAGGGTTGGCCAATATGCGGGCCCGAGCCGCAGCCGTGGGGGGCACGTTGGAAATCAGCTCTTCGCCTCGCGGCACTGTAGTGATGGTGGGAGTTGCGGTGTAGTGATTAATCGATCCGTGTTACTAACCCCCTCGGCCAGCGATTGAGTGGGCCTGTTTGAGCCCCCGCCACGGGCGGGGCGAGCCACGAAAGCGCGGCCCCCGATACAGTCGGGGGCGGCCGCCAGAAAAATCACTTGCTTTAATTTGTTCACTGACTACCTCGGAAGCGCACACATTCGTCTTGAGCCACCCCGCCAAATCCGTAGCTTTACCGGAATATGAGCACGCGAAGGGAACCATCTACCGGCGAGGAAATTGCCAATGCCATTACCCACGGCATAGGGGCACTTTTGGCGATCGCTGCACTTGTGATCTTGGTGGTGCTGGCGGCCGTGCATGGCACCGTCTGGCACATCGTAAGCTTTGCCATCTTTGGCACCACGCTGGTGCTACTCTACTTTGCTTCTACGTTGTACCATAGCCTCACGCATGTGCGGGCGAAAAATCTCTTCCATAAGTTCGATCACATCTCCATCTACCTGCTGATTGCGGGCACGTACACGCCCTTTTGTTTTACGGCCCTGCGGGGTTGGCTGGGGTGGACGGTGTTTGGGGTGGTGTGGGGTTGTGCCGTGGTGGGCGCGGTGGTAAAGTCCGTTTCGGTGGGCAGCCGTGTGCGGCTATCTACGCTTTTGTACGTGTTGATGGGCTGGCTGATTTTGCTTGCGATCCGGCCGTTGTATCTGGCGTTGCCGCCTACCGGGTTTTACTTGCTAATGGCAGGAGGGGTTTCGTACACGCTGGGTACCATTTTCTTTATCCGCCAGCATGTGCGCTACAATCACAGCGTGTGGCATCTCTTTGTGCTGGGCGGCAGTGTGCTGCACTTTTTTTCGGTGCTTACGCTGTTGAGCGGGAACTAGATTTCGCGAAAAAATATGGAGTGCCCGTTATGATTTGCTTTCAGATTGTGTTCTTTGATAGATTGTCCCGCGAGACGCGGGATGATTTGCTTTCAGATTGTGTTCTTTGATAGATTGTCCCGCGAGACGCGGGATGATTTGCTTTCAGATTGTGTTGTTGTGATTTGCTTTCAGATTGTGTTCTTTGATAGATTGTCCCGCGAGACGCGGGATGATTTGCTTTCAGATTGTGTTCTTTGATAGATTGTCCCG
>JBIIVI010000231.1:0-5671 GCA_044339555.1 Cyclobacteriaceae bacterium
CCAGATGCCAAAGTTTCGCAGGGCACCAGGGCCATTGATTTTGATCGAGTTTTTGGCTTCCAACTCGCCGGTGGTTTCCACCTCTACGCGGAACTGCCCTTTCCTGACATCGGCCAGAATATCGGCTGTGCCCGATTGCACCTCCCTGCCAACGATCAAATAGATAATGATCAGGCCCACCACTACGCCGCCACCGATCAATAAATTTCTTCGGTTCATACAGATTCAGGTTTACATGTGTGTTATAAAAACGAAAACTAGCCTACCTCGTGGTGCACAACAATACCTTTAAAGAGGTATTTGAATGAAAAAAAAGCATCATTTCCTATAACGAACGAGTAGCGGAAATGATGCTTTTGGTTGCTGAATTTTATTGATTCACGCCTTTTTTAACAAAAACTTTAGACAAGGCAGCCTCTTTGCTGATCCGCGCGTTGGCATAATCCGTCAACACCGCTCCTTTTACAGAGAATTCCAGCGAGGCGGGAACACCGCATTCTTCGCACCGCGTCATCTTCACGTTAAACACCAGCGTTTCTTCCGGCTTCAAACTTTTCACGGTGCGGCCGTATTCCAGCAGATTTTCTTTCAGCTCCGATTCAAACTTCGGGTAAATGGCTTTTATCTTTTCATCACGGGTTTTTTGATCAACTGCGCGCAGATTTAACGTGGGCATATCATACAAGCGCGCGCGACCTTCCCGGTTCCAGTCGTCCGACACGATATTGCTGGAGTACACCTGCATTTGAAAAATGGCGCCAAAATTCTTCAGTCGCTCGTAATACACTTCTTCCTGAGTGAAGAATGTGCGCGATAAGTCCGGGCGATAGAGGCGATTGAAAATGCTGGAGAGCAACTCCAGGTCCGGATCCAATTCATCGGTCGACTCGCTATTTACTACCGCGATTTTACCCATAAGTTGATCGCGTGTGATTTTACCTTGCCGAAACTGGGCTACATCCCCTTTGAGCACATCTACGGAGATGTAATTGCGCTTACCCTCGCTCATCGCGGGAAACCAGAAGCGCTGATTCTCGTGGCGATTGGTGATGACGATACGCTCAGTGGGTTTCAGCTGACTGATCATGTCGCCATAGTCGGCCAGAAAATCCCTCGATGCCTGGATGACTTTGTTGTAGTAGTCAGTAGTAGAGGTAGTATCTTTCTTTGCTTGGCGACTACCACTGCGACTTGTGCTGGCCACACGCGGCCGAACCACCCGAACCGGACCATCTTGTTCTTCCTCTGTGTCGATGGGATAGCCGTCTACCTGCCCTTGAATCTCAAACATTTCTTCCCGCCACTGCGGAAGGAACCAGAACGTTTCGGTAGGTAGCCGGAAAGTGACGCCATAGTTCTCCATGTAGGTACCTTCTACCTCTACCGGAAAAAAGTTGTTTCGCACCGCCAGTTGCTGTTTGATCAGTGTGGCCAGTACGTTCTCAGCCACTTCAATATCGCGCTCCATCCGCTCAGTATCAATCTTCCCTTGCGCCCCTGCGGTCAGCGCTGCGGCTATCATACCTACATACATCATTGCTCTCCATCCTGCTTTCATGTGTCAATCATTTTTTTGTTTAAGTTCACATGGAATGCCCATGCAGATCATTCCGTTTGGCAGGCTTTGCTGATGGGCATTTCATACCTATTCGAGTTAATAGTTCATTTGTTTTTTAGTGGTGGGCCCGGAGGCCGTTAAAAGCGTGGCCAGAATCTGACCGGTTTCTTCACGAAACTGACTGTTGTTTTTTTCCAGACTGCTAAGCCGTGTAGTCAGTGCATTTAAGTCCTGATTGCGTTGCTCTTGCAGGTATTTGGAAAAATCTACCAAAAGCCCTTCCATGTATTTTTTCTGATCGTTGCTTGTCAGGCTTAGGTAGTCTTGCATCATCTTCAGGTTTTCTTTTTGTAGCGTGGCCACAAAGCCTTCGATCTGCTCGGTAGAAGCTTGCCCGGTGGTGGCCATTAACTCAGCCATCTTGGCATCGTTCCAGCTTACTGTATTGCGTACCAGTTTTTGCAACTGCGCCTGCTCCTGACGCCAGCTGGTTTGCAAGGTTTCGTTGTTCTCATCCAGCGACTCGCGAATGAGTGTTTGTACCTCATCCCGCGACAGCGGAGTAACCACCGGAATCTCGGCCTTTAACGGCTTTCCAAAACTGATACGCAACTCACCATCCGCCACCCGCACCTCCGGGCCCAGAAGCCGACCGGCCACGAGCATGATGACAAAGGAGGCGGCAATGCCCATCACAGTTTTTACGGTGCCATTGAACCATCGGCTGTGCGGACGTGGCTGATCAAACAGCAGTGGTGGTGCGATTACTTCTTGCTCATCTGCGTGGCGTAGCGCCTGGCGCACAAAGTTGCTTTCATTCAATGCGGCCGCTTCTTCCGGGTGTGTTTCCAGAAACGCCTTTACTTTCTCCATCTCCTGCGGCTCCAACTCTCCGTAGAGATACGCCATCAGAGTCGTTAAATCGGGTTTATCCTTCATAACCAATGGTTTCTTTGGTGATGTTTCTTTTTTCAAATATCTTTTTCAGTGCATCCAAGCCGTAATACATCCGCGATTTCACCGTGTTCTCGGAGATGTTCAGGGTTTCAGCAATCTCGCGGAACTTCAACCCTTCGTATTCCTTCATAATCACTACTTCGCGCTGTTCCTCCGGCAATTGCAGCAGGCACTGCTGGAGTAAGTCGGACAACTCTACCTGGCGCAACACCCGCTCGGGGTTTTCGTGACGGTTGCCAGAAGCCTCCCACCGATAGCTGTCCTCCACCTCTTGCGGCTGAAACTGATCCAGCGACACCGACCGGGTGGCTTTACGCTTGCGCAGTTCCTCGCGGCAGCAATTCACGGCAATGGTGTAGAGCCAGGGCCGAAACCGGCTGCTATCTTGCAACGCGGCCATGTTGCGGTGCATGTTGATGAAGGTTTTCTGGGCCACCTCCATGGCCAGGTCGTGGTCGAAGAAAAACTTATAGCCAAAGTTGTAGATGCGCTTATACCAAAGCTGCACCAACTTACCTTGGGCATTCGGGTCCCCCTCGCGGGCCCGGGCGATGAGGGAGTCGGAATGCATCATAGCTATGTCCAGTAGAGTTCCAGTCACAGAAAGCCTTTAAATTCTAGTCTTTGCGCTTTTTTGAACCGAGTTACCGCGTTTCAGATACAAAGATGCGGCTTTGGGAAGAATAGTTTTACGAAACTGGGGAGTGGCTCAAAAAAGCCGAGCCGGCGACTTTAGAGGCAAATGGTTACCTTTGATCAAATGGTAGACTACATCCAACTGATCGAAATAAACCCTGAGAAGAGGTTTGGAAAACCGTGCCTAAAAGGAACGCGAATCTCGGTATATGATGTTTTAAATTGGCTGGCCAACGGCATGTCAGTAGCTGAGATTACAAGTGATTTCCCTGAGATCACAGACCAGCACATTCGAGCATGCCTGGCTTACGCAGCCGACAAAGAAGAGCGATTGCGAGTTGCTTCGTGAAATCGGTACGCATACAAGAAACCATTCTATCAAGTCCAACGGGAAATCGCCTACTTGTTTTTAGCGATCAAGAATGAAAAAATTTATTTCCTGGATTATCCGATTTGTCCCCCGCAAATACTTACAACTCGTAAGCGGTCTGGGTTTACGTGTGCTTTCGTTGTTGTACCGGGGCAAGGATGTACAATGCCCGATTTGCGATCACTCCTACCGTGCGTTTTTGCCTTACGGCCGAATCAACCCGCGACCCAACGCGCTCTGCCCCTCGTGCCAGTCGCTCGAACGCCACCGGTTAATCTGGCTGTACCTCCAACACAAAACTGACTTTTTTCAGCGGGGCCAGCAGGTGTTACACATCGCACCGGAGCATTGCCTGATGGAGCCGTTCGAACGCCAGCATGGACCGGGTTATGTAACGGCCGATATTGAATCGCCACTGGCCAAGGTGAAGATGGACATCCATCAAATGCCCTTCGTAGAAAATCGATTTGATGTAGTGCTTTGCAACCATGTGCTGGAACATGTGCAAAACGACTTGCAAGCATTGGCTGAAATTCATCGAGTGCTAAAACCGGGCGGCTACGCCATTCTGCAGGTGCCCTTTTTCTCGCCGGTTCCTGCCACCACTGTAGAAGATTTATCCGTTACCGACCCCCGCGAGCGCGAACGGCTCTTTGGCCAGGCCGACCATGTACGCAAGTATGGTCAAGATTACGCCCAAAGAATAGCCCGCAGCGGGCTTCATGCTGATCCCCAGCTTTTCGGAATGGAATTTTCGCCAGAGGAGCGTTTCCGCCTAGGTTTGGCTACGGGCGAAGTGATCTACCGCGCCAACAAGCCATAAATTTCGCCAAAGGCACATCAGGCAATTCTGCGGGCGGTAGGTTTGGCCAAACTGCCGAACTACGTTTGGTTACATAAACGCCTTCCATGAACCCCAAAAACCGGAACTGGTTACTCATCATCGGCCTGTTGCTGGCAGGCATTATTCTCACACTTTTTGTGTATGCAGAACTATAGCCGAGTGGATTCATTCAACATTCGTATGAGTTGAAACTCCCCTCATGCCAACAAAAAAAGGCCACCCCTGCGGGCAGCCTTCCTTTTTATTCTGTTGGCGCGATTACTTGCCAAGCTTTTCCAATACGTCCATTACCTCTTTTACGTGCATGCGACTTGTTTCCAGCAGCGCCTTTTCTTCGCTGTTCAAATCCAACTCAATCACACGCTCTACTCCATTCTTGCCCAACAATACGGGCACGCCCAGGTAACAATCTTTAATGCCGTATTCGCCATCCAACTGGATACAAACCGGCAACACGCGGCGCTGATCTCTAACAATGGCTTCCACCATTTGGGCTGCAGCCGAACCCGGCGCATACCAGGCGGAAGTACCCATGAGTTTCACCAACTCACCACCGCCCACTTTCGTGCGTTCGATAATCGCCTGAAGCTTGTCCTTCGCGATTAACTCAGTTACCGGAATCCCGGACACGGTGGTATAGCGTGGCAGCGGCACCATGGTGTCGCCATGTCCACCCAAAATCATGGCTTGAATATCCTTTGGCGATACATTCAGGGCTTCGGCCAAAAACGCGCGGTAGCGGGCTGTGTCCAAAATACCGGCCATGCCCATCACGCGGGTACGTGGCAGCTTGGAAGTAATGTGCGCCTGGTAGGTCATCACATCCAATGGGTTCGACACCACAATGATAATTGCATTGGGCGAGTGCTTCACGATGTTTTCTGTCACCGACTTTACGATCACCGCGTTGGTACCGATCAAGTCATCGCGGCTCATGCCGGGTTTGCGTGGCAATCCAGATGTGATTACGACCACCTCTGACCCAGCGGTTTTTGAATAATCGTTGGTGGAACCCACCGTGCGGGTATCGTACAAATCGATGGGGGCTTTTTGCCAGATATCAAGCGCCTTGCCTTCGGCTAAGCCCTCTTTAATATCCACTAACAATACCTCGTTGGCTACCTCGCGATAGGCCAACACATCGGCACAGGTAGCGCCTACGTTGCCTGCACCTACTACAGTAATTTTCATGTGTATTTCTTTGTTTTGTTTTCTTCGTTTTCTAATCAAATTTATTGAGAGCGGATACAACTTCCCTTACCCAAAGCTGGGGAGGTCGATCATTTCAATAATAATAACAGAGTTA
>JBIIVI010000232.1:0-5660 GCA_044339555.1 Cyclobacteriaceae bacterium
TACGATTTTCGAGAGGTTCACGATAAACGAGCGGTGTACCTTTAGAAACTTCGGGTTGCTGATTTTATCATCAATGTTTTTGAGCGTAGAGTGCACGATGAACTTTTCCTTTTTCTCGGTGTGAAAGATCACATAGTCACCAATCGACTCGATGTACAATACTTCGCGCAGATCCAGCCGCACCAGTTTGCCATCTACCCGCACGTACAAGTCATTGGCATCGGCAACCGCCTGTTTTCCTTTAATCTCACGGGCACGGTCAATGGCTTTGAGTAAGCGTGGCAGTTGTACCGGCTTTTGGATGTAGTCGGTTACGCGGTGTTCAAAAGCTTGCACGGCATATTCTTGCTTAGACGTAATGAAGATGACCTGCGGCAGGTGCGTAATGTTTTTTACCAGGTCAAGTCCGGTCATGTCGGGCATTTCCACGTCCAGAAAAATCAGGTCGATGTCGCCTTTCTCCAGCAGCGGTATCGCCTGTAAGGCATTTTCGCAAATCCCGGCAATTTCAATCTGTTCGATCTGCGAACACAGACTGGCCAGGATTTTCCGCGACATTTCGTCATCGTCAACAAGTAGGCACCTCATCGCGCAGTGGGGTTTTTAATCGCACGGGCAAGATACAAATTACAGCCCATGGCCCATCTCGCTGTTTACTCTTTTCGGTGGGGCGGTTGCGTTGAGGACTGATCGGCTTACCGCCCGTAACGTTTTGGAAAACAGACCGGTACCGGGGCACCGGCCGTTTTTCTATACATTCTCTTTTTGAAACAGCGCGGGAATGGTTTTTACCATCAACCGAAGGTCTTGCGCCACGGAGTGCGTCCGCGCGTACTCGGTATCGAGTTCAATCCGTTCTTCCTCCGACATCTCGCCTTTTCGGCCACGTTTGGTAACCTGCCACAAACCTGTGATTCCGGCCGGAGCTAAAAACCGCGCGGCCGCCTTATCCGTAGTCAATTGCTCCGCTTCGTAGAGTGGCAACGGTCGGTTACCCACCAGCGACATGTCGCCTTTCAGCACATTGATCAACTGTGGCAACTCATCCAGACTGGTATTGCGTAAAAACCGACCAAAAGGAGTTATGCGGGGGTCGTCTTTGATCTTAAAAAAGGCAGCCGGTTTCGATTTGTTTTCCTTCCATTGATACTCGCATATCGAGTGGCCGCGTTCATCAATCATCTGCACACAATGGCGCCCAACAGGTGCACAAACCTGGCAGGTATCCGGGTGGGTGGCAGTTGCCGCGCCCGCGTACAAATTCAAATGCGCCAGATTTTTCAGATTCTGGTCGGCCCCTGTGTACATCGTTCGGAACTTCAGCAGCTTAAAACGATGATACCCTTTACCGGCCCGGTACGCGCCATATAACACCGGGCCTTTGGATTCCATGCGGATGAGCATGGCGATAACGAGCAGCAGGGGGGATGCCAGCAGCAGGCCAGAGGCCGAGGCAGCAATGTCGATCAGGCGTTTAGCATTCATGTTTTTCATTTTCAACGCCCAAAAGTACATGCGGAAACAGGGCGCGGGGTCAGGATTTCGATGAATGCCCGCGCGTAGTTCGATCAATGTCGAAAATTAGCAGGCGAGGGTGGGGGATAACCTGTGATGCCGTCCAAAAGCAGCGCCAGGCGTTTCGAGTTGAGCATATCCCGGCAGACAATCATTGCCAAATACTGATAAAGCCCGGCTTCCGTTCCAAAGGCGAGTTATTTGATCCCAGCCAACCATGTACAAATCAAAAAGAACTTCCGCATTTCGGCTAATAATATGAGAATAGTGATTGTAATTTGTTTCTTTACTACTTCGTTTTTTGAAGTGATAAATGGTAGGGGAATAGACAAAGGGGCTTGACAAAAAACAACATCAGCTACGTTGATCTATTGATTGAAACAGCCAATTATGAAAGTACTTTTTTATACCCGCGAATATCCACCGTATGTGTATGGTGGGGCCGGTGTGCATGTGGAGTATCTCGCACGCGAGCTATCCCGGCTCTTGAACGTGGAAGTGCGAAGCTTTGGTGATCAGGACATCAGCGAAGACCGGCTGCGTGTGATTGGCTTCAACCCGGACTCCTTGATGTTGAACAATACGAAGAGCGAACTCGTAGCTATCTTCAAAACATTACAAACAAACATTCAGATGAATGGCGGAGCGATGAATGCCGACATCGTGCATTGCCATACCTGGTACGCACAGTTTGCGGGCATTTTATCAAAACTCTGTTACGGAACACCGCTGGTGATTACCACCCACTCGCTGGAGCCCCTGCGACCGTGGAAACGGGAACAACTCGGCCGGGGCTACGATGCTTCTTCCTGGATAGAAAAGTGTGCCATAGAAATGGCCGATGCCGTGATTGCGGTTTCGCAAGAGACGAAGCAGGATGTATTAAAATACTTTGATGTAGACGAGAAGAAGGTGAGCGTTATCTACAACGGAATTGATTTAGATGAATATACCGTTACGCCGGATAAATCTGCCCTCAACAAATATGGAGTCGATCAATCGAAACCCTACGTTCTCTTTGTAGGCCGCATCACCAGGCAGAAAGGTATTATTCATCTGGTAAATGCCATTCAACATATTGATCCCCAAACACAAGTGGTTTTGTGTGCCGGTGCTCCCGACACGGAAGAGATGGGTCAAGAAATGAAGCAGCGGGTGGCGGCCGTTCAGCAGACGCGAAGCAATGTGATTTGGATAGCGGAAATGCTAACAAAAAAAGAGGCTGTCCAATTTTATTCCCATGCCGCTGTTTTTTGTTGCCCGTCCATCTATGAACCTTTCGGGATCATCAATATCGAAGCAATGGCCTGCAAAACAGCGGTAGTGGCCAGCAGTGTTGGCGGTATCAAAGAAGTGGTGGTGAATGGGGAAACCGGAATCTTGGTTCCACTTGAACAAGAAAAGACGGCACCCTTTGAGGCTTCCGATCCGGATAAATTTTCGCGAGACCTGGCTGAAGGCATTAATCGATTGATGGCCGATGAGAGGCTGCGAGTTGCCATGGGCGAAAAAGGTAGGGAAAGGGTAGAAAAGTATTTTGACTGGAGAGCGATAGCCAGACAAACGGAGACTTTATACAAATCAATTTTGAGTTATGAAAAGCGATGATGTTCTAGCGATCATCCTGGGTGGGGGCCAGGGCTCGCGCTTGTATCCATTAACAGCAGACCGGGCGAAACCGGCCGTGCCAATTGGGGGCAAATATCGCTTGGTCGATATTCCGCTGTCGAACTGTATCAATTCGAATGTCAGTCGGGTGTTTGTACTCACGCAATTCAATTCCGCTTCGCTCAATCGCCATATCAAGAACACCTACAACTTTAGCGTGTTTAGTAAAGCTTTTGTCGATCTGCTGGCCGCTGAGCAAACGATGTCTAACAAAAGCTGGTTCCAGGGTACGGCCGATGCCGTGCGGCAGAGTATGCACCATTTCCTCAAGCACGATTTTAAATATGCACTCATCCTTTCGGGCGACCAGCTCTACCAGATGGATTTCAACGATCTGGTACAGCGGCATGTCGACAGCGGTGCCCGAATCACAATTGCCACGCTCCCGGTGCGGGCCGATGAAGGCACCGAATTTGGGATCATGAAGACGGACGAGGACAGCTTCATCACGAGTTTCGTTGAAAAGCCCAACGCAGAAGAAATTCTGAAGTGGAACTCCGATGTAAGCGATTTTATGAAGTCGCAAGGACGCTTGTATCTTGCTTCGATGGGTATTTATGTGTTCGACAGAGATTTGCTGATTGAGTTGATGAATGACCCCAGCACGAATGACTTTGGCAAAGAAATCATTCCGCAGTCGATTGGCAAGCACAAGGTGCTCAGCTATCAGTTTGAAGGCTACTGGACAGATATCGGTAACATCCGATCCTTTTTTGATGCCAACCTGGGTTTAACGGATCATATACCCAGCTTCAACCTTTTTGATAACAAAAACCGGATTTACACGCACGCGCGATTACTTCCGCCATCCAAGATTTTGGGCACGTTGGTCAATGACTCGGTCATTGCCGATGGGTGTATCATTCATGGAAGCAAAATCGAACGCTCGGTGATTGGAGTGCGCTCGAGAATCGAAAAAGGAAGCACCGTTGTTAAGACCTACATGATGGGTAATGACTTCTATCAAACCCTGAGCGAGATTGCCTCCAGGCCCGGGGAGATTTTGATGGGCATCGGCGAAAATTGCCATATCGAGAATGCCATTCTGGATAAGAACTGCCAAATTGGAAGTAACGTCACCATCATTGGTGGCCCGCATCTCGAAAACCGGGAAACCGATTTGTATGTGATTTCGAACGGGATTGTTGTGATCAAAAAAGAAGCGACTGTTCCACCGGGCTTTCAAATCACGTAATCATGTTACATTCGGGTTGCGATGAAGAGATTTTCATTGCTCTCCACCATTTTATCCGATGAAATGACCTTGTATATCAAGACCAGAAAATTCCATTGGAACGTTTCAGGAGACAGCTTTATGGAGTTGCACAAATTGTTTCAAAGTCAATACACCGAACTGGAGGAAACAATTGACTTGGTTGCTGAGCGTATTAGCAAACTCGGCGGCAAAACAATCGGAACTTCGAAGGAATTTGCCAAGCTGACACGCCTCAAAGAATCACCCGGAAAATATCCTTCCCAGAAAGAAATGATGAAGGAACTATTGAGCGATCATGAATCGGTGATCAAAGAACTTCGAAAGGATATTGACGAATGCACCAACACAAATAAAGATGCAGGTACCACCGACTTCCTGACGGGAATCATGGAACAACACGAAACTACCGCTTGGATACTCAGGAGGTACTTAAATTAAATAAAACGCAGTATGAAAAGGATTCTCGTTCCTTGCGATTTTTCTGAAACATCACTTCAAGCGTTTCAGTTTGCAATCGAAATTGCTCGCAAGAGCGGGGGCCGGATTATGCTACTTCATATAGTAGAACTACCGGTTCTGCATGATACCATGCTGACGCCAACAGTATACCTAGAGGCTGACTACTTCAAAGACCTGAAGGCCCATGCGGAAAAGAAATTCGTAAAAATGAAAAGCAAATGTCTTAAAGAGCAGATAAAAGTCACCTCATTTGTAAAACTAGGGCCAATTCCCGGCACTATCAATGGCTTTGCAGAAGAACACAAGGCTGACTTGATCGTGATGGGAACTCAGGGTGCAACAGGACTACTCGATTTTTTTATCGGATCAAACACAGAGAAAGTTGTTCGCCGGTCTTCCATTCCCGTTTTGGTCGTCCGAAAATCTTTCAAGTTGAACAAGATTAACAAAATTCTTTATCCCACCACGCTTCTCCAGGAAGAGAACCACTTGGTAAAGTATGTCAAAAAGTTACAAGACTTCTTTTCAGCAACACTATACCTTTTGATTGTGAATACTCCTCATAATCTGAACCGAACGTTAGATGAACAGGCCGTGATGGAAAAATTTGCGCAACGCCATAAGCTAACGAACTACACCATTAACACGAAGGATAATTTCTACGTAGAGAACGCCATTATTGATTTTGCCCACGAAATAAAAGCCGACATGATTGTGATGGGCACTCATGGCCGCAAAGGATTATCGCATTTGTTTATGGGGAGTGTAGCAGAGAACGTCGTGAACCACCTTGATTGTGCAA
>JBIIVI010000233.1:0-5651 GCA_044339555.1 Cyclobacteriaceae bacterium
GGCTTGGTGGCAGCGATGTTGATTGATTCTTGTACGCCTGGTGAACTGGAATTCGAGACCATCAGCTCGCCTCCCTCCATAAAGATTAATGCGCCTGCGACTGTGAATGCAGGAAGCACGACGGCTCTGACAGCAACTGTAACTGATGGTGAGGTATCGCCATTAACGGAAGGTACAATCACATTAAAGTCAGGTAACACAGTCATTTCTACCAACAAGCAAAATGCAACCGGTGGTTCTCTTACGCTGTCAATTGCGGGCTCGGTCATTGCCGCTTTGAATCCCGGCACCTATAAGTTGGAGATTTCAGCGAAAGACAATGCTAATCAGGTTAATACGGCGTCGGCTGATGTAGCTATCTCCTGCGAGGCTCTTGCTTCTTGCAAGGCTGCGGGTAAAACTACTGTGATTGTAATTACGCCTGCGGTGACCCCGGCTGATGCAAAGATTGGCCTTATTGGTAGCTTGACTGGTTGGGGCTCTGATATTGTGATGACCAAGATTGCCAACAATTGCTATTGCGCGGCAGTTGAGTTTACAAACGGATCCGAGTTTAAATTCAGAAGAAGCCAGAACGCGGCCGGAAATCCCGATTGGACGTATGTAGAGAAGGGTGCTACTTGCAACGAGTTGGATAACCGGAAGCAAGATGCTGCAGCGGATAAGACCGTTACCTTCACGGTTGTAAATTGGAGAAATACCGGCACTTGCCCTGATTAATTCGATTTCAAAATTATTTGAAAAGGCCACCTTGCCAGGTGGCCTTTTTTATTGACTAGTATACCGAATTGAAGCGATCATTTTTTAACTTGCCTCAATGTGGTACCGTAGTTTATTGGTGCTGGCATTGGTAGTTTTTTTTGCCTGCACACCTCCCGAAAACAAAATCCCTGTATCCATGCCTGGCCAAACGATTACACCGGAAAAAGCGGTGGTCTACCAAATGATGACACGTTTGTTTGGGAACACCAAAACCGCCAACAAGAAGTACGGCACGCGCGATGAAAATGGCGTTGGCAAATTCAATGACATTTCAACTTCAGCGCTTCAGAGTCTGAAGGATCTGGGCGCCACTCACATTTGGTACACCGGTGTGCTCGAGCATGCTGTTCTCACCGATTATACAGCTTATGGAATTCCGTTGGATGACGCCGATGTGGTGAAGGGTCGCGCAGGATCGCCCTACGCCATTAAAGACTACTACGATGTGAATCCTGATCTGGCTGTGGATGTGAAAAGTCGGATCCAGGAATTCGAAGCCTTGATTGACCGCACGCACAAGCTCGGGCTTCGTGTAATCATTGATCTGGTGCCCAACCATGTAGCACGTGCCTACAAGTCGGATGTAAAGCCAACAGGGGTGAAGGATTTTGGCGCGGACGATGACGTGAGCGTATCGTTTAAGCCGTCCAATAACTTCTACTATTTGCCGGGTCAATCCTTTCAACCACCGCGCGAGTATGTGTCGCTAGGTAACGAAAACACTTTCCCAACCAAAGACGGCGGCTTCGAAGAGACCCCCGCCAAAGCTACCGGCAACGATCAGTTTACTGCCACACCCGGTGTAAACGAATGGTTCGAAACAGTTAAGCTCAATTATGGCGTGGATATTCAGGGCGGCCGGAAAACATATTTTGATCCGATTCCCAACACCTGGGAAAAGGTGCACGACATACTCGCTTATTGGGCTGCAAAAGGTGTAAACGGATTTCGTTGCGACATGGCCGAAATGGTACCGGTAGAGTTTTGGCAATGGGTCATCCCAAAAATAAAGTCGGCCTATCCCGAAGTGATTTTCATTGCGGAGATCTATAACCCCAACGAGTATCGGAATTATATTGAGCGGGGCCGTTTCGATTTTTTATACGACAAAGTTCAATTGTACGATACACTACGCGGCTTGATTCAGCAGCAGCGTAGCTCGGCCGATGTGCCGCACATCCAAAACTACCTGAATGGTATCAATCACCAGATGCTTCACTTTCTGGAAAACCATGACGAACAACGCGTTGCCAGTCCGGCATTTGCTGGCGATCCATGGAAGGCCCTGTCGGCCATGGTGGTGAGTGCAACGATCGACCGCGGTCCGATTATGGTCTACTTTGGTCAGGAAGTGGGTGAGCCCGGTGCGGGCGAAGAAGGTTTCAATGGTAATGACGGACGCACCACCATTTTTGACTATTGGGGTGTACCCGAACATCAGAAGTGGGTAAACGGTGGCAAGTTTGATGGCGGTGCCTTAAGCGAAGAGCAGAAGGCGTTGCGCCAGTTTTACAGTGATTTGCTCAACCTCGCACGCACGAATCCCGCCATCGTCAAGGGGGATTATTTTGATCTCACCCATCACAACCTGCACTTCGGAAACATTCCTGATAAGGTGCTGGCTTACGTACGGGCAGCAGGCGATGAAAAACTATTGATCATTGCGGGCTTCAACCCGCAGCCGCTCGCCATCAAATTGCAGTTGCCGGAGCAGGTGCGAAATCAACTAGCCTTAACCGATCCTACCCGGTTCATTGGTCGTGATTTGTTGCGATCCGGTGCAGAGATTGGCTTTGACTCCAACTTTACTTGTTCGCTGGATTTGGCGCCCTTTGGCTATTACATTTTGAAATTGAAGTAATGAAACATCTGTTATTTTCTTTTTTGCTGATTGCTAGCCTGTTGTCTGGCTGCAATTCAGCGCCCGATCATGTTGCCCAGTGGCCCCATGGTGTGAACTATGAAGTGTTTGTTCTGTCGTTTGCGGATGGCGATGGCGATGGCAAAGGCGACTTTAAAGGCTTAACGCAAAAGCTGGATTATTTGCAAGACCTGGGCATTGGGGGGATTTGGCTGATGCCGATTATGCCTTCCCCCAGCTACCATAAGTACGATGTTACCGACTACAAAGCGATTCATCCGGAGTACGGAACCGAAGCTGATTTTAAAGCCTTTGTTGCGGCAGCTCATCAGCGCGGCATCAAAGTATTGGTCGACTTGATTCTTAATCACGCTGGCTACGATCACCCCTGGTTTCAAGAGGCCATGAAAGGACCCGACAACCCGTATCGGGACTATTTTGTTTGGGCGCGAAAAGATTCTATCCGCGATCAGATCTCCAAAAAGCAAACTGCACTTGACTCCGATAACATTCGCCAGTGGCATCCGGTGAACAACGATACACTGGCCGAACACTATTACGGATACTTCTATGGTGGCATGCCCGATTTCAATTTTGATAATCCAAAAGTGAAAGCCGAGTTTGTTGAAATCGGGCGTTATTGGTTACAGGATTTAGACGTGGATGGCTTTCGGCTCGATGCCGCCAAACATATTTTTCCCACAGATCGCGCACCAGACAATCATGCATTCTGGGTTTGGTTTCGCACGGAGATGCAGAAGATAAAGCCAGATGTGTATTTGGTGGGCGAAGTGTGGTCCCCCGCCAAAGAAGTGGCGCCTTACCTAAAAGGCCTGCCTGCGTTGTTTAACTTCGATATGGGTTACGCGATTACAGCCGCGGTGCAAGCAGGCAAAGACACGCAAGGTCTCATTGGTCGATACAAAGAAATCAATGATTACTACAATTCGATTACGCAGGAGTATGTAGACGCCACGTTTCTAAAAAACCACGACCAAAACCGGATTTTGAGTGAATTGAACGATCAGCCCGATAAACAAAAAGTGGCGGCTTCTATTCTGATGTGCTTACCGGGAACGCCCTATGTGTATTACGGCGAGGAAATCGGCATGAAAGGCCGTAAGCCCGATGAATATATTCGGGAACCGTTCATTTGGGATCGCGGTCAGGCAGATCCTCTTCAAACCCGGTGGGAGCAACCGCGGTATTCCACCGATCAAACTGTGGTGCCGCTGGCTTTGCAGAAGAGTGATCCAGCATCCGTGTTTCAGTTTTACCGCACTTGGATTCACTATCGCAATACCAGCCCGGTGCTGACGTATGGCTCACTGGAGCTTGGACCAGAGTTGCCACAAGAGATCGTGGCCTTCTACCGTAAATGGGAGAATCAACGCGTGCTTACACTCCACAATCTGTCGGACGTGGAAGTAACTGTCAAGTTACCGGCTGATGCATCCGAAATCGATTTTTCAACCCATGCTGACGCACGCATGACAGCGGATGGTTTGGTCATCCCCGCATTTAGTTCTGTCGTACTAGTCCCTTGAGCCATGTCGCAAGCAAGAGTAGTTATTGAAAACGTTCAGCCTGTAGTAGATGCGGGCATGTATCCCGCGAAACGAACGGTGGGCGAACGCGTGGATGTAACCGCCCAGATTTTTAGCGATGGACACGATCACGTGCGCGCGCGGATAGCCTACCAAAATTCTACTGATGTAGCATGGAGGTATGCCGAACTCGTAGAGGCGGGTAATGACGAGTGGGGCGGCAGATTTGAAATCACCGAAACAGGCACGTATCAATTTTATGTGGAAGCCTGGGTCGATCATTTCGATACCTGGTGGGACGGGATCAAAAAGAAAGTAGCAGCCAAAGTAGATGTAGCGGTGGAAGTGCTGGAAGGTGGGGAGTTTCTATCGGGTCTGGCGGCCGTCCATAAGGATGCCACCTTGAAGAAGATGGCCGAGCTTTTTAGCACTCCGGGCAAATCGGTTGAGGCTGTTCAGGCGATTTGGACACCGGAGTTTGCTAAACTCGTTCACGACTTTCCGTTGATTCAATTCAGCACGCGCAGTGCTACCTATCAAATCAAGAGCGAATTCAAGAAGGCGCGGTTCAGCGGTTGGTACGAATTGTTTCCGCGCTCGAGTGCTTTGGAACCCGGGCGCCATGGCAACTTCCGTGATGTGATCAAACTTTTGCCACGCATTAGTGCCATGGGTTTTGATGTGCTTTACCTGCCGCCTATCCATCCCATCGGCAAAATCAACCGCAAGGGAAAAAACAACAATGTGCGTGCGCAGGCAGGTGAACCCGGCTCGCCGTGGGCGATTGGCAGCGAAGAAGGCGGCCATAAATCCATTCACGCTGAACTCGGTACCCTGGCTGACTACATTGCGCTGATCGCAGAAGCCAAGAAAATGGGAATCGACTTGGCCATGGATGTGGCCTTTCAGTGTGCACCCGACCATCCGTATGTAAAAGAACATCCCGATTGGTTCCGGCAGCGACCCGATGGTACTATTCAATATGCGGAGAACCCGCCCAAGAAGTATCAGGATATCTATCCGTTTAACTTCGAGACGGATGATTGGAAGAACTTGTGGGACGAGCTCAAATCGGTTTTCATCTATTGGGCCGAACAAGGCGTACGGATCTTTCGTGTAGATAATCCGCATACCAAGCCATTTGTTTTTTGGAAATGGGTGATTGCCGAGGTACAGAAAAATTATCCGGACACGATTTTTCTTTCGGAAGCTTTTACCCGGCCCAAGATTATGGCCAATCTCGCCAAAGCAGGATTTACGCAATCGTACACCTATTTCACCTGGCGTGTTACCAAGCAGGAGTTGGTGGAGTATCTCACCGAGTTAACACAAGGACCGTCCCGGCAGTACTTCCGACCGAACTTCTGGCCCAATACGCCCGATATTCTTCCGTATCACCTCCAGCATCAGGGCGAGAATATCTTCATCGTGCGTTATGCGTTAGCGGCTACTTTGAGCTCGAACTACGGAATGTACGGGCC